>CALLBC010000064.1 GCA_938001965.1 uncultured Bdellovibrionales bacterium
ACAAACTTTCTTTTTGACCCCTGCTACAATTCTGGTTTCGTTTTTCTCACAAACTTTTTGTACAGGTTTAAATGATCTTTGCAAATGGTCTCTTACTTTCTTTTTACAACGCCTAACTGGCTTCATTCTGCCAAAATCATCACCATCAATTGGCTCACTAGCCATTTCAACTTCTTTACACTGCCAAACAGGCTCAATTGTGTGAACTGTGTTCCCGTCTAAGCAGGCGTTAGTTAACATTATATTAGGCACTACACTTCTCTCAGCCCCATATAAGCCGTAAATCCTAGTATCCAAGTACATTCTAATTGATGAGTTGGTACGACCTCCGCCGCCACCTTGAAATGTACCAGCAAATAAATCTGCAGATAAAAATAATACTAATATTGGTAATACAAAAAATAATTTTTTAGTATTTAAACTCATAAAAAGCTCCTATCTGAAGTCCATGCTATCGAAAAACGTAGTTAAAATGTATAGTTCACCATCTTCTGTTTTCGTATTTTCCATTAGTTTGTAACATTTCATAAATGTATCATATTGTAAATTAACAATCTTTTTTATTGTTTCGCGCGGAATAGACTCTTGGTACCCATACATTAAATTTGAGTGTTTATGCATATTTTTTTCTTTAAAAAACTTAAACAGCTTAGGCATATGTGTTTTTGAAATACTAATTTCAATTTTAGGGTTTTGGCATATAGATTTTAATAAACCATCTTCTTCAATCAAAATATTATGCTTTATTAGTTTATCAATTTTAACATCTGCGATATGCCCAAGTCTAATTAGTAGTTCATCATTTAAATCTTCATCCTCAATGCTCAAGCCTAATTGTTCAAGAGAATACACTCCCACAATCTTTTTTACGTCATCTCTAGATTTTAAATTTTTTGTATTACAAACTAAATAAACTAAATAACAATAAAAGTCTTTTAAGACTTCATTTAAATCTTCAACTACTTCTGCAGGATAAGTTCTTTCAAAATCACCAGGAAATGAATTTTCAATATATAGCGCTATTTCGCCACCAGCTGCAACTGCTACATCACGGATGTTTTTCTTTTTTGTCATGAATTTCATGAGAGATAACACGTGATACGGATTTGGGGCTTTGCTGTTTTTAAAATTGATCCAACGCCATAAAGTGGGCTTTGAAATAGATACTTTTTGAGCCAAAGCAGCTAATCCACCACCATAGCTTTCCACATAGCTTTTAAGTTCAAAATACAGCTGATAATATTCATTATCATTTTTTTTTAATTGATTACCAGATAAATTTTCTGTCTGCACTTAGTGACCCCCATGCAACAAAAACTAATTCTTTTGTTACATATGAAACTAGCATAGCAGTAAATTCTTTTGTTATTGAAAAGTGAATTCTCGAAAATTTTACATAAATGTATCGAAGAGTTTAATTATATCAGTTACTTACTGCATTTATCGGGATGTTCTTGCACCCTAGAGAACAACTTACCAGAGCCATAACAAACCCTATAGCAAACTGAATCGTGTTGGTTAGCTTCATTTTCAAGCTCAAAGTAACATTGCTTTTCATAACCATAATTTCCATCTTCAATTACATCTTCAACCGCAGACATCGGCTTACATTTTTTTCTTACAATTACATTATCATGATGCTCATCAACGGCAGCAACAAGATCATAATCTATGTTACACTCTAAATCATTCATTTGATCAGCAGTAATTCTAAAGCCTCCATGTATACACTCTGAGCTTCCTTCTAAAACAACGTCGCGGCTACCCATATCTTCAATAACCCATTCAACAACTTTACCATTACTGTCACGATCACAAAGACCATCAAAATTTATAGTGCCTTTATCGTGTTTAGTAATAATTAAATTCTCAACAAAAGCTAGTTTCTTATTTACTAAATCGTCAACAAAACCAGGGCCACTACCTTCAGTAGCTAAAGCTCCGCCCTCACCTTTATTAGGCGCAGAACAGTTTTGAAATTTAAACATGACAATAGATAAAAATATAATAATTGAAAAAATACTTAAAGACCGCTTTACGTTCACAATAATCCCCTGTTACTTACTACTGATTAAACAAAATCAGTGGTAACTCTATTGTATAGGCTAATCGGCAAAACTAGATAAAAATCTAAGTTTTTGTCTCAGTGTGAAACGTTATTTTTGAAAATAATGTCCATATAATAGTAAGTGTATCAACAAGATACATAGGACATGCCTCTACTATTTACGGCTTAAGGTGGCGTGATAAAAACCGTCTGAATCAAACTTATGTGGTAGAATACTTTCTTCTGAATCTAGCTTCCAACCATCATTATTTTTTAAAAAGGTATTCACCACACCTGAGTTTTCCTCAGGAAATATACTACATGTGGCATATACCATTTTACCCTTATCATTAACTATTTTTGAATAACGCTCTATTATGTCGCTCTGGGTATTAACAAGCTCATCTAACTTTTTTTGACTGAACTTCCATTTACTATCTGGGTTTCTTTTAATAACACCAGACCCCGTGCAAGGAACATCTAGCAAAAGCCTATCAGCATAACCGTTTAATCTCTTAGTTACTTTAGAGTTTTCTATATGACGAGTTTCAATGATAGATGATTTATTCCTACGCGCTCTTAATTTGAGTTCCTTCAACTTCCAAGCATGAATATCTAAAGATATAATTTTACCCTTATTTTTCATCAAGTCAGAAATATGCAAACTCTTACCACCAGCACCAGCACAGGCGTCTACGACCTTCATACCAGGCTTTACATCAAGAGCAGGAACAATCATTTGTGAGCCCTTGTCTTGGACCTCAAAATACCCTTTTTTAAAAGGCTTTGTAATAAATAGGTTTTTACGCTCACCTAACTTCAAACAAGATGTAACTTCAGGAACTGGCGTCACATCAATTTCTTCTTGTTTTAATTCCTCAATCAATTGTTTTTCACTAATGAGGCTCGTATTATAACGAATATAAATATTGGCTTGCTTATTTAAATCTTCAGCCACCTTAGATGCCTCATCATCAAATAACTCAATTAATTTTCCAGAGAAAAAATCACAAAAGGAATTTTTAGTGGCAAAATCAAAATCTGCCCTCTTCCATCGTCTATGAGATTTTTCAGCAGCATTTTCAAAAGACTTTAAAAACTCTGGAAGCGCCCAACCATTGATTGTAAACCAACTGGCTAGAATATACTCAATATTTTTTTCTGTTAAATACTCACCTGACATAAAGTGAGTCTCATGCAGGTTGCAACTCACTAATATTTTACGCCACCAACGTACAATATTATAGGCATTTACAGCCAAAAACCTTCTGTCCCTGGCTCCAAGCTTCTTATTAAGTCGAAACTCTTTATCTAAAATTTTATTGGCAAATTTATCGTCATTAAATACAGAATGAATTATATTATGTAAAATGGAATAATTAGCTCTGTATATTGTTTGTTTCATTAAAACCTAAAGACAGCCCCAAGACTAAAAAAGTAACCGTTAAACTGACCCTTAGACGTTAAAAATATATGGTTTTTAACACCGGCCTCAGCAATAAAACCAATCCCCTCATAAATGTCTAAGACACGAGCTCCGATTACAATTTGATAATCTAAAGATAGGCTTGATTCATCTTCAATTTGGTTAAAAAAGATACCAAGACCAAGACC
>CALLBC010000065.1 GCA_938001965.1 uncultured Bdellovibrionales bacterium
AATACTAACTAAACCCAGAAAGCTTTCTAAAAGCAGAAACTGGGACAAAGCTGGGCGGAAAAAGGCGGCTTAAGTCAGCAGCATTCGAACCGGGCACCTTTTTCATTAATTCTGATGTTAGAGTAATTTGGTGGAGGATACAGTTGACCTAACCCCACAATTTAGTCCAACCCAAGTCGAGGGTTAAATTGCGATTTTTATATTTTTAAATTCAATACTGACTTCATTACCCAAACTAGACTCAACCAAGCTATCCATTAAAGTTTCATTTTGAGTTAAAAATTGTTCGAATGTTGTATGGTGCTGAGCTGTATCAGTCATCCAATGCCATAATCTGGCTTTTATATTTAATTTCATCATACTGGAAATCAAAAATTCTAAATTCACAATTATCCTCCTTTATGAAGATTTTCATCAAAAATAATTAAAACAGAAAAGCCGTACTGCCAAGAGTTACATTAGTGCTGCTATGATAAATATACTATTCACCTAACACTAGTTTTTTTTAGCTTTAAACCCAAATAAAGCAAAACAAATCCAATAACCATCGCCAGAACTGAACCTATAAGTATAGAAACTTTTGAATAAGCAACTAAGTTAACATCATCAAAAGCAAGGCTTGCAATAAATAATGACATTGTGAAGCCTATGCCAGAAATAAATCCTACCGCAGTTATTTGCAACCAGTTTGTTCCCTTAGGCAAATCAGCAAGCCTTAACTTAGTCGCTAAATAAGCCATTGACACTACCCCTACTGGCTTACCAACTACAAGACCCAATACAATACCCATTGATACATTTGCCCCAAGAACTTGGTCTAAGGTAAAACCACTAATATCCACACCGGCATTAAAAAATGCAAAAATTGGCATAATTAAAAAAGCGGACCACGGATGTAAGTCATGTATATATTTATCTAAGTTATTTTTAGATGTTTCCTCAAGATTTAAACTAAAATCTCTTGTAGGAGTCAATAAAGCCAATAAAACACCTGCAATTGTTGCATGGACTCCAGACTTTAAAAAACAGAACCACACCACTACGCCAATAAATATACCAAAAAATTTATTTCTTAAGCCAGCATAATTAAAAATTGCCAGTAAAGCTAGTAAAGCTGCTGCTACTGCTAAAAACTGACTTGAGATTTCACCAGAGTAAAAAAGTGCAATAATCATAATAGCACCAAGATCATCAACTATAGCTAAAGCTAGTAAAAATATTTTCAACGCTGTTGGTACACGCTTACCAAGTAAAGTTACAACTCCAAGAGCAAAGGCTATATCGGTGGCCATTGGTATTCCCCAGCCAGATATCGAGTCCTGCCCCCAGTTAATAAAAACATAAATTAGAGCAGGAACAACCATTCCACCTATAGCTGCAAAAAAAGAGAATGATGCTTTTCTTGGACTAGACAGCTCGCCATCAAAAATTTCTTTTTTAATTTCAAGCCCTACTAAATAAAAAAAGATTGCCATTAAGCCATCGTTCACTAATAGCAGTAGTGTTTTATCCAAACTAAACTGACCTAAAGTAAATTGCACTGGTGTATTAATAAAACTAAAGTAAGCATCCTTAGCAAAATCTAAATTTGCACTAAACATGGCTATTATGGCTATGAATAGAAGAAATATACCAGCTGAAGCTTCAAGAGTAGCAAAACTCACAAGCGGAGACACCAACTTATCGATACCTTTGCGTACCTTTAAATTTAAGTTCTTATCAATTTTACTCATCACAATCCTCCAGGAACTAATTATTAAGCTAAAGGCCTTATTATCGTTATTTATTTATATTGATCAAAGGCATAAAAAGTATATGATATATACTTTAAAACAATACATGGAGAACAGGTATGAACCCTTGGATTAACTACCATCATCTTTATTACTTCAAAACCATCGCAGAAGAGGGTTCAGTTTCAAAAGCGGCAAAAAAACTAAGAATTGGACAACCAACGCTTAGCGCACAGCTAAAACAGTTTGAAAACAACATTGATGTGATTTTGTTTGAACGTAAAAATAAAAGAATGGTTATCACAGAACAAGGTAAAATCGCTTTTGACTATGCAAAAAATATTTTTGAAATAGGCTCTGAAATGTATGAAGTGCTACACGAACATACTAAACCACAAAAAACAAGACTCCACATTGGTTGCCTAGATAGTATTCCAAAGCATATCACAGCTAAGATTACACAAATGGCTTTAAAAATAGCCCCGTGTCAAATTACACTGTCTGAAGCTAATGCAGATGAACTGCTGAGAGAACTAATAGTTCATCGAATGGACCTTATTTTAACCAATTTTATTCCTTCTGGCATTGATGCTAAGGGTATCTATCCAAAACTAATTACAAAAAATAACTTATCTATATATGCGGCACCTAAATTTAAACACTTGAAAAAAGACTTTCCCCAGTCTATTTCTGGACAACCTCTAGTTTCCCCTACTTATAATTGCCAATTAAGACCTGACCTTGAACATTGGGCTAATTTAAATGATGTCGATTTAAATATAATAGTTGAGAGCCAAGATGTGGCAGTTAAAAAACTATTAGCCGCCAAAGGCATTGGCCTTATTGCTACGGCTAAATACACTGTGACTAATTTACTGGCAAAAAAAGAACTCATAGAAATTGGTAAACTGCGTGGCGTGCATGAGGAGGTTTATCTACTCACTGCAAAAAGAAAAATCCCAAACCCAATCGCAACAGAGATACTTGAACATTATTAATAATATATTATTCCAGAAAGTTACATTTCTCGCTATCTAAAGTTTTGCCTTAAAACAACACCAGACTGTGCATCTAATCAAGATATTATACATTGTTTTAAACGATATATAATATCTTTATTATCTATTTTAAAAATAGTTAAAAATAGACGATAATCAAATACTAATAAATACGAAAGTATTTAAACACGAACATAAAATCTTAAAAGGAGCAGATATGACTAATGTAATATATAAAAATTTAGACAAATCAGAAGCGTTTACCAAGTCAGTCAATGATAAACTCGACACACTTAAGTATAAGTTTCCAGAACTCCAAAAAAATTCTATTCGAGTTACAATTAATATGGACAACTCACCTGTAAAACCAGGTCAACAACTCTTCAGCGTGAAGTTTTGCATTAATAATGGGCGGTATAAGGGCCTTACTTTAAGAAAATCTGCCACATGCCTTTATACCGCCCTATCAATAGCAAGCGAGAAACTAAAAAACCAAATTGCAAAAGTAAAAAGAAAACGAAGAAGTAAAAAGCGTGAAAAACTCAGTTTAAAAATGATAAGTGAAAATTTACAGGATGTAACTACTCCATCCTAAAAAGTAAAAAATATTTTATTTACGGAGAAAAAATGAATAACCTAAAAAGATTTACTATCAAAAGTTATACCCCTTTTATAGACAATATTAATACTTTTGGTGAGTTCACAAGAATTCCAACCCCCATAGCTCGTGCAATTAGCAAATCTCAAAAAGCATTTAACACGAAAGCCCATGTTATTGAAAAGGCTAGGCACTGGCACTTCGTTTGCGAACTCCCTGGCGTGTCTAGTGACAACTTCTATGTTAATAAAAAAAACAATACAATTATAATCAAAGGTACCAAAAAGCTTATAAATGAAGAGCCTTTCAATTTTAAATTTGATTTTCCAGTAGAATTAAACTGTGACAATTTCAAAGCTGAAATAAAAGATGGTGTACTAAGTTTATTATTGTACAAAAATCCCAACTTTAAAAAAGAAAAATCTATTGAACCCATGCAAAAAATGACTTTGCTAAACTTTTTATTTGGCCCTTACAAAAGTGAAGACTCATATAAAGCATCATAATTATTTGAAGAACAAAACTAGAAGACAATACCTTGGTATGAATACAAGATATTCTTTTTTAAATAATTAAAATTATTAAAATTTTATAAAACTAAAAATAATATTTACCAAAATCTTGACAAAAGTTATTAAATTATCAAATTACAAGTAAGAACAACAACCCTAAACCAGCAGGAGGTATGATATGGGTATACTAAAATACAACAATAATAATAAATTACTATGGCCACAAAACAGCTTAACCTCTGAATTGATGAGCAATATGTTTAGCGACTTTGATCATCTAGTTGAAGGATTGCTGCAACCATATACAATATCTAATAACAATATTGCATCCAAATGTGATATTAATGAAACCAAGACTCATTTTTTAATTAGCTTTGATATGCCAGGAGTCAAAAGTGAAGATATCAATGTTAGTATTAATGCAAATCAACTAACAGTTTCTGGTGAGCGTCACTATCCTGGGCATGAAGGCAGTGAAAACTCGAAAAAATTTACTACCAGCAGTAAATTTCAACGAAGCTTCACATTGCCATCTCTCATAGATAATAAAAATATTGAGGCACATTATGATTGCGGAGTGTTAAGCATAGCTATCCCAAAGCCAGAGGAAAGCAAGGGCCACTCCATAGAAGTTCAAACTGGGAAAAATAACTTCTTAGGCAAAATGCTTAATTCCAAAAAAAAGAATAACATAAAAGAAGTCAATACAAGGTAAAAGTAATTCTAAGCGACCTCTCCGCCCAAAATATATTTGAGAGGTCGCGATTTTTTAGACTAAGACTGTAATACCTATAGCCTGCTATAATTAATTAACCTTATTAAAGAGGTTTTGATAAGGCTGTATGCCCTCTTAGTATCAGAATTTTATTACTCAACACCTAATATTTAACAAATTAGTAATTGTTTTAATCAACTTTTTTACAAAATAGAATTTTTTCTAAAAATTGGAGGTTATAATGCTTAGTAATATCAAATTAGATTCTAAAAAAATGCTCATAAGCCAAGATAAAATTAAGTCTACGCCACACCCTTGGTTTATTAATACAAAAAACACAAAAGAGCTTGAAGGAGTTATTTTACCTTCTAAATTTCAAACTGATTCTGGTGGAATAATTAATTACAAATTGCAGACCCTGAATCACGAGATACCTATCTTTATTGAAAGAACTAAACTTGGTTTAATCCCTGACTATTTATATGATGATGTAAAAATCGAAGGCTATTTTGACTACAAGAAAAAATATTTTGTAGTTCAAAAAATTTTTAAAGTTTTACCTGGTTACACCTTTGAATTTGAAGAAATTTTGAGTGACTCACAAACTGATTATTATAAGTTAGTAAATGAAATAAATAATTACGGTAAAATAGAAGCCAATTTACACCTTGAGGCTTGTTAGGAGTTCTAAGCATGAAAAAACAATTTATTTTAAAGACAACAATTATCTCGGTATGTTGTGCGGTAATAATTGCTTTATGGCAGTGGCCAACAATTAATGCTCAAATCCTAATGACTCATGAGCCAAGACAAGTCACTCCCCGAGGTGAACTTTCAAAAGATGAAAAGTCTACTATAGAGCTTTTTGAAAGCTCTAAAGACTCAGTCGTGTTTCTATCAACAAAAAAAAAGGTCATTGATTATTGGTCAAATGATGTGTTTTCAATTCCTCGGGGCAATGGTAGTGGATTTATCTGGGATGAGTATGGACATATCATCACTAATTTTCATGTGATTGAAGGTGCCAGTGAGGCTCAAATAAAATTTTCTGATGGACGAAGTTATGAGGCGTTTTTGGTTGGTGCCAGCCCTGAGCACGATATTGCTGTTTTAAAAGTAAAAAACACCAAAAGCTTACCCAAAGCTATTCCACTGGGAAACAGTAAGCCTCTTAAAGTGGGGCAAAAAGTTTATGCTATAGGAAATCCATTTGGTTTAGATTGGACATTAACTTCTGGGCTAGTTTCAGCTTTAGACCGATCTTTGCCTAGTCATAACGGCCCACCAATGGATAACTTAATCCAAACTGACGCAGCCATTAACCCAGGAAACTCTGGAGGACCACTTCTTGATTCTGCTGGTCGCCTGATCGGCATTAATACAGCCATTTATAGTCCATCTGGCGCATATGCTGGTGTTGGGTTTGCTGTGCCTGTGGATACAGTAAATCGAGTTGTGCCTCAGCTAATAAAACACGGAGAGTACCTTCGCCCAACACTTGGAATTGAAGTAAACCAAAAAATATCAAGTATACTTGGAATTGAAGGTGTTGTGATTTTGCAAGTTCTAAAAGGGTCTAATGCTGAAAAAGCTGGATTAAAAGCAGCAACTATGACTTACCAAAAAGAAATAGAACCCGGAGACATCATTATTGGACTAGGTGACAAAAAAATAAAAACGGTTGATGATTTACTGTTAGCCCTTGATAACCACTCAATTGGTGAATCAGTAAAAATAGAATTATTGAGAAATAACAAGAAATGGTCTGTACAGTTAAAGTTACAAAAATAAGTTTCTTAAAAAGAATCTTTTATTGGATATAAAGAGTTCAAAAAAAATTTATACTAATATTTGACACTATTATGGGATTTTCAAAATACAAAATTTAAATTATGTAGATAATTAAACAAAATTTTAAAGTATACTAAATATTCGTAGCTATTAAGCATGTTAAAGTTTGGGTGCTTAATAGATAAAAATTAATTTCAACAACAAGGGGAGCATTATGAATCTACTCAAAATAACAATCACTATTTTTTGCTTTTTTTTAAGCCAACATACTTTCGCAACATTTTTACCTTCAGAAAAGATTCCAGAGTTAAATCAAATTAAATTATCTAATATACATATTGAAGATAATGGATCAGGTGAAGTAAAAATTACTGCCACTACAATCCATACAAATGATTGTTTTATACCGAACTCAAAAGTTAAAACTAAAAAAGTAAATAATGATAAAATTTATTATGTGCTTTTTGGTTATAACAATGAAGAAAAAAAATGTCCGACTGTCATGAAGCCAATTTACGAAAATGTAATCCTTGACATTATCTCTAAAGATAAATTATATTCTATATCTAGCATAAGTGTCAATAACATAAACTTAAATCTCTGAATAAAGCAATAAGATGCTTATGCTCCTATTTAATGAAAAATGAGCATTAATATGTTATCAAACGAAATATGAAAACAATAGAATATTTTTTACTCAAATTTGAACGATTAATAATCAATAAAAATCCAATACATATTTTAATACTTGGGTACTTATCATATATTCTTATCGGCTTGTTTTTCTTAATGCTGCCAACCTCAAGAAAAACTGATCTAAGTTTAATAGATAATTTATTTACAGTTGTTTCAGCGTTATCAACAACTGGTTTAATGTCAGTCACTATAAGTGATAGTTATAATTTTTTAGGGCAAATTATTATTTTGATGCTAATTCAGGTTGGCGGCATTGGTTATATGACTTTTGGATCTTTTATAATACTACAAACCGGACATCGATTCTCAAAATCTAGAGAAAAGTTAACTCGTACTGCCTTTCCACTACCTGAGTCTTTGAATATCAAAGATTTTTTAAAAGGAGTTATTTTTTTTACACTAACTATTGAGCTACTTGGTGCCGCCATACTCTCGATATTGTTTTGGCAATATAATTTTGAGAACCCTCTTTGGCTAGGTTTATTCCACAGTATTTCGGCTTTTTGCACCGCAGGCCTGAGCTTATTTGATAATAGTTTTTTAGACTTAAAATATAATACTCCTATTATACTGACTATATCTATACTTAGCATCCTAGGTGCAATTGGATACATTGTGTTTATTGATTTATATCTAAACATCACTAGCAAAAGAAAAGAACTTACATTTACATCTAAAGTTATCCTTAAAGTTACATTTTTATCAATAATAGCTGGTACAATTTTATTTTATATTTTACATTCTGGTAATGTAGCTAGTAAACCAAGCGAAAAAATACTTATATCATTTTTTCAAACTATGAGCTCAGTAACTACTGTTGGTTTTAGTAGTATTGACTTTTCAGGCGTACCATCAGCACTGTTAGTATCATTATATTTTTTTATGTTATTTGGAGCATCGCCATCTGGAACTGGAGGAGGATTAAAGTCTACTACCCTATCAGCTCTCTGGGGCTTAATTACTAGCACCTTAAAACGTAGTGATACTATTTGCTTTATGAAAAGAAAAATTCCAAACAAAAGACTTCAGCTGGCTGCATCATCTTTTGTTTTTTGTATTCTAATTTTATGGATAAGTCTTCTAGGCTTAAGTTTAACAGAATCAATTGCACTTTCTGACCTAATTTTTGAATCTCTGTCTGCAATTGGTACTGTTGGCTTAAGCTCTGGTATTACTTCTCAACTAAGCTTTACAGGAAAGCTTATTATAATTTCTTTAATGATGATAGGTAGAATTGGCGTTTTGACTTTTGGTCTTGCACTTGCTATATCTGGCAATATGGCCTTTGTCGACGGCGATAATGATTTAGTTATCTAGCTATAGACGAATCAGTTATAAATTATATCTTTGGTTAACTCTATTAAAGTTAAGATATTTCAACACTTTAAAAATAATAGCCTATAAAGTTTAATGCGATTTAAAAAAAATGGAGACTACATTAAGATGAGGATTATAAACTGCTTTGATAGTTTCCTAATAAGCTTGATACAAAACAAAAATATTAAAGATTTAACTAATTCAATTTCACGAGAAAACGAAGAAAAAATTAAAAAAGAATTTTCAAATATTATAGCAAATTTAGATTTCACTAACACTCTTACTGACATTGGTATAAGTTCAGAAAAAAGTTTTATAGGAGAATTAACATTTAGAGTTAATAGTCAAATATTCCCACCCATGTACCCTAAAACAGATTTAAGGTCATATTTACAAAAAAATATTAGTGGTCATGATATAGCTGGATTAATACTCAACCTCTCCAACGACAATCTTGTGCATACATTTAAGTGGCTGACCAATAAAAACTCTTATATTCAAACAATTTTAATGTCAAAAATTAATCAACCATTAAAAGTACTTTTAGCTCGCTTAATTTACTACAGCTCTTCATGGCAAATTAAATCTAGACTAATTAGCAACAATAAATTTATTGAATTTTATAACGAGATAGAGACTTGCTTAAATACTTTTCTATCTCAACCTAATACTGTAAATTACGAGTCACTATGTAAAAGCCTAGAACTAGCAACTTTAGCAACAGATTATATTCGTTCAAACAAAAAAAGCGAAGGAATATCATTTGATATAACTTATCGGCTTATAAAAATAAATGATATTGTTAAACGAATGAAGGAAATTTCTTTCCTGGTATTACAAACAAACTGCAACAAAAGACCATTGGCTGCGGCAATAATTACAAAAAACATTTTAACTTCCTTAAAGTTTAATAATAATTTATTAACTTTTTTATTTAATTATATTGAATTAGTTTTTTATGAAATCACTGAGCACACAAGCTCAGCTGGAGAAAAATACATAAAAAAAGATAAGAAAGGATTTCGATCAATGCTAATTAAAGGTTTAATTGGTGGTTCAGTCGTAGGCCTTTTTGCCTTATTAAAACCCTTGGTTAAAGAGTTTGATTGGGTTCCAGCAGCTCATTTCTTATCTTACAGTATTATCTATTCAGGAATTTTTTTACTTATATATTTTTTAAAAGGCTCTTTAGCCACTAAACAACCTGCCATGACGGCCTCTAGAATTGCGCGTAAAATGGATGAAAGTAAGTCGAGTAATTTATTTTTAGAAGAGATATCAAGCCTTATTCGAGATACATTTAGAACCCAGTTTATTGCAATCATCGGAAATTTTATTTTAGCTATGCCTGTGGCGGGCTTTTGTTACTATTTACTAGCTAAATATAATATTTTTTCTTTAAATAATATGACAGCAACGTACTTAATTGATAGCCTAGCTCCATTTAGTAGTTTATCATTTTTCTATGCATTCCTCACAGGCCTATGCTTGGCGTTAAGCGGCTTATTAGCTGGAGCGGTAAGAAATTGGTACATATTTAACCATATCAATGAAAGGTTAATTCATGCCTCTAAACAAAAAAAAACTATTTGTAAAAAAATTGTGCTTTATTTAGATAAACACTTAGATGGCTTGTCCAGCAATATCTCTTTAGGTTTTCTATTAGGTTTTTTGTCTGTAATTGGCAATGTCGTCGGCTTGCCAATTGATGTTAGGCATATTACTTTTGCCTCAGCTCAAGTCGGAATTGGCTTATCACATAACTTAGATATATTTGAGTGGAATACATTATTAATTCTAATATTCAGCGTATTAATGATTGGCTTAATAAATTTACTTGTTAGCTTTAGCACTACCTTTTTTATTGTTTTTAGATCAAGAAAACTCACTTTTAACCAAGGAAAAAATTTATTAAAACTATGCCTAACTAACTTTATTAAAAACCCATTAAGCTATTTTACATCTTACGGATTAAAGTAAGTCAGCACTCACTTTAAAAAAATTTTTTTGTTGCTAAACTTAATTATTTACGCTTACTCTGATTTAAATATGTGATAATAACTAGCTAGTTATAGCTCTGATTCTCACTTGACTAAGAACATCAAAATACGGTCCAAATATCAACTAATTTATTAGTTAATTTGGTAGACATTTGATTTATTAACTTTAATAATAAGTTAAATTTATTATAATTAACTCTAAATACTCATGAATATTGAATTTTAGTACAAGGCAAAAATATGTCAAAAAAAAATAAATTAAAAAAAAGCAATAAAGCTGGCCTCGCTCCCGGCACACTCTACTTTATTGGCGAGAAAAAAGTCGAAGATATCTCAGTTGCATTAATTAACTATAATTTAGAAAAAACAGATACCCATAACTTGAAAAGTAACTACCTTGAGCAGATCGAAACATTAAGCTCGAATGTTAATTGGCTTAACATTGATGGCCTACACAATTTAGACGAAATTAAAAAAATTTGTGAGAGCTTTAATATTCATAATTTGGCTATGGAGGACATTGTTAATACTACACATCGGCCAAAAATAGAATTTTTTGACGATTATATTTTTATAATAACCAAAATGTACTCTTATAATCAAAAGGAAGGTGTAATACAATCAGAACAAGTCAGTTTAATTCTAAAAGATAACTTTGTGCTTACATTTCAAGAGGAACATGGCGACGTCTTTAATCCTACTAGAGAAAGAATTAAATCAGAAAAAAGTAGAATTCGAAAACTTGGCGCTGATTATTTACTCTACAGTCTTTTGGATAATCTCGTAGATAGCTACTATCAGCTACTAGAGGATATTGATAACAATATTGATAACTTTGAACAAAGCATAATTAAGGACTCTAACTCAATTTCATTAACTGATTTTTTTACTTTAAAAAAATCTTTACTATTCTTAAGAAAATCTGTTTGGCCTCTTAGGGATATATCATCTCAATTAGCTCGTGGTGAGCATGACCAAATCAGTAACTCAACTTTACCTTATATGAAAGACCTATATGATCACGTAATACAAGTTGTCGACAGTGTTGAAGTTTTTCGCGATTTAACTAATGGCATAACTGAAATGTATTTATCAATTACAAATAATAAAATGAATGAAATTATGAAATTGCTAACAATCTGCACCTCAATTTTTATCCCACTAACATTTATTGTTGGTGTATATGGAATGAACTTTGAATACATGCCCGAACTTAAGTGGAAGAGTTCATACTTTTTCTTATGGGGTTTAATGTTTTTTATAACAATTAGCTTGATCGTCTTTTTTAAGAAAAAAAAGTGGCTGTAAGGAGAGGTCTTGTCTGACATTAATTTTTTTAATTTTAATAATCAAAATATTTTAATTACTGTTGTATTTTTTGTAGTATTTTTAATTGTACGTTCAATACTAAACTCTGGAATGAAAAAATGGTCCTTTAATTCCGCTGAGGACCGCAGAAGATCTACCGTATCGCTCAGAAATATTTTACTTATAATCTTTATAATTGGTTTAATTTTTATTTGGGGATCGGAGCTAAAAGCATTTGCAATCTCCTTAGTTGCTGTTGCTGCAGCACTTGTTGTAGCTACTAAAGAAATTATTCTTTGTTTAATGGGCGGTATACTAAAGGCTAGTACTAAGCTGTTTTCCATTGGTGATCGAATTCAAATTAAAGGGTTGCGAGGTGAGGTCATCGATCACAATTTTTTTGTTACAGTTTTGTTTGAAATTGGTCCAGGAGAAAAATCCAATCAGTTTACTGGCCGTAATCTAAAAATTCCTAATAGCATACTTCTAACTGAAAGCATTATCGTTGAACCTTCTGGAAATCATTACTGCCTGGCACTTTTTAGGGTTCCACTTTTAATGCCTAATAATATAAAAGCTGTAGAAAAATTATTTATTGAAAGTGCGAAAATTACCTGTAAGCCATATCAAAATGAGGCTTCTACATACATAGAAGAGATATGTAAAAAAGAAGGAGTCGATATTCCTTACCTTGAACCTAGAGTCCTATATGAACTCAAAGACAAAGACACTATAGAATTTCATATAAGAATGGCCGTTCCATTTAATAAAAAAACTAGTACTGAAAAACAACTTTTGGATTTATTTTTTGATAATTATGAAAAGTTAAAACTTAAGCAGCTTGATAGCTAAGCAAATTATTATAATACAGGACTCTCAAGCTTATAAATTAAAATAAGCCTTAATACCAACAAGAACACTGTTTGCTGCAATAGAAGCAAGTATTAAACCCATTACTTTACTTATGACCACCTCTCCAGAATTTCCTATTTTTTCATGGACAGGACCAGAATAATACATAACTAAGTAATTTATCAGCAAAATCATTGCAAGAATTAAAACAACAATTGCCTGACCAATTATAGAGTGTCGAGAACCGTCTGATAATAGCATTACTGATAATATGGCTCCCGGCCCTGCAATTGAGGGTATAGCCAGTGGAAATATCGCAATTTCATTAGTGTTTTTTATTAGGCCAATTTCTTCTTCTGGCTTACTGTCACCAAAAATCATACTTAGCGCAAAAATAAATAAAACAATTCCCCCTGAAACTTGAAATGCTGAAAGCGGGACACCTACATACTTGAGTACAACAGACCCCAAAAGTAAGAATGTTAAGAGAATAAAAAATGCACAAATTGACGCTAGCTTAGCAATTTGAATTTTATCAGACCTGGGGCGCCCCTTAGTTGCAGCCAAAAATACAGGCAATGTACCTATTGGATCAATTGACGCCCAAAGTACAGCAAAACTACCAATAATTAATTCAATACTAATCACAAACTTTCCCTACCCAAAGCCAAACAACTAAGCTGTTATTACTTTATTTTAATTTTTTAGCATTGATTATATTATCAAAGCAACAAGATTAAGACGAACTCCGCAATTGAATCATTATACAAAAAAATACCTAAATTATCTCATCTTCTACTTAACATCTAGCTCTCTTATATAATAAACACCCGAGATTACTTGATTGAGTTGTTCATTGTCTTTCGCTGAAAAACTATGTGTGTAACGTAAATCAATAGCAAGACTATGTTTTTTAATTATTTCAAATTCAAACCGAACGGAAGCGTCACCTCCGTATTCAGTGACCACTTCCGCTGTGGTCTTAAAGTCTTTACCTAAGCTATTTCCTCTGTGTAGATCTCTTGCATCCCCCATAGAAAAAGACGAATACAAGTTAAGCCCGGTTGATAAATACTGAGACCACCAGTACCTGTAACCTGTTGTAATATACATGCGCTTTACTTTTTGCAACAAATACTCACTTTTGTCATCTGAGTGTCTTAGATATAGCTTATCTAAATAAAACAAACCAATCTCTAACCCTGACTGCTCGCCCAAAATACCCTCTGCCACCAATCCCCAGCCTAATTTAGGCTTATCATAAAAGCCTTTAGGGCTATTAGACTTTGTGCTTGATGTGAATAAAAATGGTCCAGTGGCTGCTGAAATCATTCCTTTTTTAGGCTGGTAAGCAAAACAAGGAGGCACTATTAAAAAGATTAATATGAATTGAATGACTTTATAGCCATATGTACTATTTTTTGTTATCAAAGCTGTAATGCTATTAAAGTTAATCATTTTCATAAATTTGATCTTTATATATTCTTTAGCTAATGCCAAGGAAAATTCGGTATTAGATAATGCCTTAGAGCTTAATAAAGATTTTGCCAACTGGATTGATGAGAAAGCCCACAACTTAGATTTAGCTCTTTCCGGAAAAGTGTATATTGAAGAAACTGAAGATTCTAAGCTTGTAATTAGCCAAGGAGTTTATTGGAGAGAGGGAAACGAAATAACGTACAAGACAGATATTGATTTGCGCCTTCGCTTACCTAACCTTGAAGAAAAATATAAACTTGTAATTTCTAACTACAATGAAGATAAAGAGCGCAGAAGCTCATATTCTACCACAGAACAAGATGAACGCGAAGACAAAGACTATGGAGCAAGTATCGCTTTTATTCGTAAAATTGGCGATTTCGATATTCGCTTCAGACCACGAATACAAATTAAAAACCCAGTAGAAACTTTTTATACTCTACAATTTGAAAACGAACTTAAATACAAAGACCATAGCCTCACCACAGAGTTAAAACTTTTTGCTGACTCACGCAAAGGAACTGGGCAGTTTGCCTCTATTAAATACCGCGCAGCACCAATAGGCCCATGGGGCCAAACTCTTGTTTTTGAGGAGGAGTACCAGGATGCTAAAAATTATTTTAGTTTACTACAAGGTTATACCATTCACTTAAAAGCTAGCGATAAAATTATTTTCAACCAATCATTTATATTTAGATCAGATAATAACCCTGTACCACCAGAACATCAAAAATCAGCATTTAAATTGAAAAATATTAATGTTTCACCTTCGATGACACATGAAATTTTACCAGATGTGCTGCACTACACTCTAACTTACTCTCATTTTTTTAATCGACAAATTAATTTTAAAGGACGAAATGCTGTCTTTTTTAATGTAGACTTAATATTTTAATTATAGGGACTCAATAATGAAGTTTTTAATCAATAAATTTTTATTAATATTATTCTTTTACTCATTATCCTGTAGCGCAAGCCCTGAAAAAAGTAAACCGTCTAAAAAATTGAATTATAAAATAAGCGGCTATGCACAGATTAACAGTATGTTCAGCGCTCTATCTTGGGCTAATAAAGCACTCATTTTAAAATTTGAGACTGAAGAGGTTGATGAACTAATTACACAACTAAATAAATTTTCTAAGGATAATTTAAGCAATATTCAAAAAATAGCCAAAGCACACAAATGGATGGACTTAAACAAAACTGGCCTTCCTCAAATACAAAAAGATATATTAGCTGAAAAGCAAAAAGAACGAATTAAAAACTTTCTGCCATTAATTGGTAAAAGCCAAATTAAATTTGAAAGAGAGCTTTTAACTAGCACTAAAGCTGGCTTGAATAATATTGCTTACTTGACTGAAGCACTTCTAAAAGTGGAAACCAATTCAAAGTTAAAAGCTTACTTAAGCCAAACAAATAAAGAGTCTAAAAAGTTATACTCAAAGCATGTTAAACTTTTACAAAAAAACTATTATAAAAACTAAACGATATGTTTTAATATAGATACCTTACGATAGTGCTCTATAAAAAATACCACGCTCTGAAATAAACCAATTTTTATAAAAAACAATGATTGTGTAGTTATACACACAATAAATGGACTCACTAAACATGAGCTTCGCTATGATTTCCTTTAAAATTATTGTAGAAAACAACCTAAATAAAGGCAGAAAATGAAAAAAATCTTTATTAACCTATTAGTTTTACTTATAACACAGCCTCTACACTCCAAAGAGCTAAAAACTAATTTCGGAGGTGCAACCGATACAGCTATAACGAAGATCAATGATATGCTGAGCGGTTTTTTTAGCATCCTCCCAAATCTTGTCATTGGCTTAATAGTTATTTTCATATTCGTAGTTATTTCAAAATTTATAAAAAAAATAATAAGCAAATCAAACGAAGAAGATGTATCTGGTGTTCGCAAAGTATTAGGAAGACTCTCACAATGGTTCATCATAGCCATTGGTCTACTTATTGCCGCAGCCATTATTGTTCCGTCAATAACGCCAGCTAAACTACTGGGAACTTTAGGTTTTGGTAGTGTCGCCATAGGTTTTGCTTTTAAAGATATTCTCCAAAACTTTCTTGCTGGAATTTTAATTTTAATTCGTGAGCCTTTCAAAAGAGGTGATCAAGTAATTCTTGGAGATTATGAGGGAACCGTTGAAAAAATAGATACACGATCAACATTTATGAAAACATATGATGGAAAAAAAGTTTTAATCCCTAATGGACAAGTCTATACTAATCCTATGGTAATTTTAACGGCTTATAAATATAGACGAAGTGAATATGATATTGGTATAGGCTACGGTGATGACCTTAAATCCGCTTGCTCCATTATACTTAATACTATTAAATCCATCGATGGCGTAGTTTCTGACCCCAAACCAGATGTGTTGGTTAGTGAATTAGCTGGCAGTTCGGTAAATATCAAAGCCAGGTGGTGGACTGACCCAGAAAGAAAAAATATTGTTAATATTGATAGCGAGATTAAAAAACAAGTAAAAATAGCTCTTGATGATGCAAATATCGATATGCCTTACCCAACTCAAGTTATTTTGCATCACGATCAAACAGAGTCTGTTGACGGAGATCGTACTAAACAAAGAGAAGGCTGGCCTGCTGGTGATAATCCACCTCAAGCCCGTGCCTCTCAAAATAACTAAATTTTTTTCGTTTAAATGTACAAATCACAACATATAATTACAAAAAGGAGTTAATATGAAGACATTAAAAAATGACAATAACAAAAATGAAAAAAAGTACGTAATTAGTCCAGAGCTTGAAAAGCCTAAACTGAACAATCCCGGCCCTAGAAGACGTGCCATTGTTCACCAACATGCCGACCAGGCACAAAACGAAAGTTCACTTCAGGAAAAAAAATATACAATAAACCCAGAGCTTGAAAAGCCTAAATCTTACAATCCTAAGCCTAGAGCAAAAGCTATTATTCACTCTCATGATGATTAACGAGATTAACAAATTGTGAAGTGATAATGTCGGTTAAAAGATAACTATTTTTTTTCTATCTGAACGCCAAAATCGATAAGTGATTGAAAAATAGAGTTTACTTTTTTAATTACCTCACAAGCAATTTTATCATTTAAAGATAGCTCTAAACGAAATTCTTTCCACAGGTCAGTTGGAAACATGGTAGAAAAATACTGCCCATATTTAGTCTCCAGAAGTTGTGGATTTTTTTTTGATAAAATTTCATTTCCCATACGAGAGCCTAAGAACACATATTTATATGCCAATATATGTGAACTTTTATCAATATTACAATTATCACATGGTTCATCTAGCGGAACTGGCTTCAAAGCTTCAAACGAGGCCTTATAAAAGCTGTGTTCGCCTTGAACGGCTGATAAAAAGTTAAAAAAAATTTTTTTAAACCCAGATAAACAAAGAAGGGCATGTTTATCAATTTCAATCTCTGAACTAAGTTTGCTAAAAGGAAATTGATTTTCAACAATATCATGTAGAGATTTTGAACTTACTTTTAATTGCTCCCTCAATATCATACTATACCCTGTGTTTTTTTATTTTCAATTAACTGAGTTATTTGACTACCAAAAGTACTAAAATCTAATGGTTTGAAAAAAAACATATCAAAACCCATTAATTGCCAATCCAAGCCGTCGTCTCCACTTGTTAGGCCTGAAACTAACTTGGGAAGATAAGCCTTAAAAGCATTTAAGGCTTCAGCCCCGTTACAATCAAGCCCCAGATGATAGTCCGAAATTAATAAGTCATAAAACTCACCTTTTTGTAAATCCGCTTCGGCTTCTGAAAGGCTCAAATAAGATGTTACTTCAAAACCGGCACGCTTGAGGATTATATCTGTCACCCTTAAGCTTTCTTTTGAGTCATCTAAAAGAGCAACTTTAATTTTGTTTATTGACAACCAGCACCCCCTTGTCTCAAATCTATTTTTATCATATCATAAGTATCCTTTACAACCTATAGGCTAGATTGAATTCAGAGGTTTATTGATGGACAAATATTGGAAAAAACTCTCATATGAACAAGACACCCTTGAACTCTGTAATGAAGAAGATATTAATCACATCGGCGCTATTCAACCTCACGCCTATCTTGCTTTAATTTCAATTGCAAACGGCGAAATTATTGCGCTGTCTGAAAACTTTACCAATGAAACATCACTTGTAGCTAACAACTTCATAGGAAAAAGTTATGAACAGCTCGAACCTTTAGCATTTATTATTGAAAGTTTAAACGACATTAAAGCTGAAGGTCGTCAAAACTTAAAATTAGATATCCCAAACTTTGGCTCTATTGAAGGCTATACCTGGATACAAAGTAATTTTAGATATATTGAAGTTGAACTCTTAGAAAGTAATGCTTTAAAATCAGATTTTAATAGTTGGTTTCCCAAAGATTTACTCTCTATATCTAAACTTACTGAGCTGTATGAGCAATCTGTCAACAAGTGGAAAGACTTATCGCACTTTGATAGGGTCATGATTTACCGATTCGAACCCAATGGAGATGGCTACGTAATCTCAGAGTCCAAAAATAAAGAGCTTGAGCCTTTTTTAGGACTTAGATATCCTGCCTCTGATATTCCACAAATAGCCAGGCAAGCCCTCTTTATATCTGATTCAAGAAGTATAGTAGATGTGGATTCAATCCCTGCAAGTGTTATTACTAAAAAAGGCTTAGCCCCAAGCGACATCAACCTCCAAAAAGTTCACTTTCGAGCAAGCTCACCCTATCATATTCAATATCTTAAAAATATGGGAGTTAAAGCTACACTAACCATTCCGATCAAAGTAGCTGGCCAGTTATGGGGTCTTATTGCTTGTCACAATTATAGTTGTAGAAAAAACTTAACTTCTACAACCATAAAAAATAGCGAAATTTTAGGAAATATCTTAAGTTCTTCAATACAAAATTTAGAAAATATTATTAAAGTTAAAGCCGAAAAGGAAATTCTAGAGCTATCAAGTAGTGTTTTAAAAAAAATTGCGTCTGGCCAATCGATTCAATCTGCATTTAGCTCCCGTAAAGAAGATTTACTAAGGCTAACTAATGCAAATGGGATTTCAGTCAAAATAGCTAACGAAATTATAAATATTGGAGACTGCCCAACACAAGGCTCCCTGGACTCTATACTAGAGTATTCAAACACTTATCAACGAGGGGCTATCTGGCATACTCGAAATAGCAAAGAGCTAAACATAAAATCTTGTGAAGCTTCAGTAGGCATATTAGCTATTCCTATGTCTGTAGACTTCAGTGATTATTTGATATGGTTTAGGCCTGAAGTACAACAAACTATAACTTGGGCTGGTAAGCAGAATCTACCCCCCAAATCTGCAAAAGATGACCTGTCCCCTAGGCAGTCTTTTAAAATATGGAACGAAGTTAATCGAGGATTAAGCTTAGAATGGACTAAAACACAACAAGATTCAGCTCAATTCATGTTATTTACTTTTGTAAATGATGTTTTTAAAAAAGCAAAGGACTTAGCTAATGCGAACATTAAGCTTGATAGACTTTCTAAAAGCAAAGATGAATTCATAAGTACTGTCTCACACGAGTTGAGAACGCCGCTGAATGCTATAGTTGGCTGGGTTGAAATTTTAAAACAAGATTCAAGCTTAAATACAGATGCAAAAGAAGCTGTAACTACCATTGCCAGAAACGCTAAGGCTCAAGTGTCATTAATTAATGACCTTTTAGATATTTCTAGAATTTCTTCTGGGAAATTAAGAGTAAACTTTGAAAACTCTGTGGATATTAGCATGTTAATTTCTGAAGTTATTAAGGATTTAAAGCCCACTGCTAATACCAAGTCAGTAAATATGCATCTAGATTGCAAACCTAAGCTTTATGTTTCTGGTGACCCCGAACGGTTAAGGCAGATCATATGGAATTTGATTTCTAATAGTATAAAATTTAATAAAAAAGGTGGCGATGTCTCAATAAAAGTAGAGGTCTATGAGTCTAGTTATAAAATCTCAGTAGCCGACACAGGAGCTGGGATCCCAAAAGATGAGCTCTCCAGTATTTTTGATAAGTTTAGTCAGGTGAAAAGCTCCGACGGCAGTAAGCGGTCCTCTGGTCTCGGCTTAGGCTTATCAATTGTTAAGGCCTTAGTTGAACTCCATGGTGGCTCAATATCTGTTACCAGTGAAGGGCATGGTCAAGGCACAGCATTTCGTATTGTATTTCCAATATTTGCCCTGCAACCTACAAATAACAATGAATCAATTAGCTCCAGTGCCCCTGAGCCAGACTTAGTGCTTGATCAGTTAAATATTTTAATAGTCGAAGATCAACCTGATGCAGCCAGAGCTCTTGAAATAATTCTTAGACAACTAGGCGCCAAGGTGGATGTAGCATACGATGGCAACAGTGCTTATAATAGCTTTGCAGAAAATAGTCTTCTCCAACCTTATGATTTAATTTTATCAGATATAGGTCTTCCTGAATTTGATGGATTAAAGCTAATACAGAAAATCCGTAAACTAGAGGTAGACCGAGGAGTGCGTAGAACACCCGCTTTGGCTTTAACTGCCTATGCCTCATCTATTGACCGAGTGAAGTGCCTCAGAGCAGGCTTTGACAGCCACTTACCAAAGCCAATTGACCGCGATGAATTAATTTTTATGATAGAAACAACTACTCAATCAACATAAGCAAAGTTCTAATGGTTTTGAGAAATGTGTAGAAAAGTATAAAAATTGAACAAACTTGCTTCAAGCCAGTGAACTAAGAAAAATATATTCTTCTGTCAGTTGTAAACAAACTACAAAGTAGAATTAATGAAGACTCTAATTAAATTAGCTTTAATCACTTTTTTATCAGTATTTGTGATTTCATGTTTTGAATCTAAAACAGAAAATAAAATTGAAGATATTGGTGAAAAAATTGAGGAAACCACTGAAGACGCAGCTGATAATATTGAAGACGCAGCTGGTAATTTAGATAATTAAATTAATAGTCCTCACTTAGGTGAGGGCTTAATTTATATATACTAATAGAAGTACAACCCTCTAAAGTTAAAACGGAGAAAATCTGTGTCTATTGAAAAAAATAAACTTAACCCAGATTATACAGAAAGTGAATCTCTAATAATATCATTTTTAGTTGGTGAAAAACTAGCTATTCGATCTTATTCTACAGTTAACAAAAATATTCATGTCCCTAAAAAATATAAAAAAAAACTTTTAATACACCATAACAATCACATCAAGGCGTTTAACTTTTGGATAAAAGAATATAATAAAAAATTTATGTTAACTAATAAAAAGATAAATAAAACTATTTCAAAAAACAGACGTCCAGCAATTGATTTTAGTAAATTTAAGTCTGCTCTTATACAAACGTTAGAGATGGAAAAAACACTTCTTGATCAGTACTTAAGTTGCGTCGGCAGTGCTGAGGTCAACCAGCAAGCATTTATTAAAAATATAATCCAACCTCATCAATTATTACACATCAACAATATTAAACAAACTTTAGGCAAGTTATAGATAAATGTGTAGATTTGTAAACCATTAATCAACTCTACCAACATGATAATATTTTTTTTTAGTATTAACCTATATTTGATTTTAACAATCAAACAAAGGAGAAGTTATGTTAAACTGGTCAGTCACTTTTTTTGTTATTTCACTTATAGCAGCTGTATTTGGCTTTGGCGAAATTGCTGGCTCTGCAGCAGGAATTGCAAAAATTTTATTTTTTGCTTTCTTAGCTCTATTTGTAATATCACTAATCACAAATATGTTCAGAGGCAAAAACTCATCTGTATAACTATACTAACTACTTAAATTAACAACATAGGAGATAATATGAAAACTACACCACAAACTACAACAAAAAATAAACCGCAAGTTTTAACTCAGCAAACATGGACACCCTCAGAAGAAGCAGGCAAAGCCATGAATAGACTCGTGCGAGGAGAGATCTCAGCAGTAGAAGCTTATGAATCAATCATCGAAAAAATTGATTCTAAGCCAGAGTTAGAGCGCCTAAATGAAATGCTTAAAAATCACAGGTCTAATGTTAACTATTTCAAAAAAATGGCCCTTAAACACAACGAATTACCTGATTATGATTCAGGGGTCTGGGGCACGGTAGTTTCATTATTTGTTGGCTCAGCTAAACTATTTGGTAACACGGCGGCATTGAAGTCATTAAAAGAAGGTGAAGAGCATGGAGTCAAGGAGTATCAAAAACTTATTGAAAATGACGATGTTCCGAGACATGTAAAGTCTCACGTTCGTGATGAGATAATGCCAACCTTGCGCATGAATATTAATTCAATTGATGCCATGATGAAAATGCAATAAAAAAAAGCCGCTTTCAAATGATCTGTACCCCATTTTTGGGACAGTAAAAAAAAGCCTGGCTAGTTAATAAGATGCTTTCGATATTCAGTCGGAGGCATTTTTTTTAACCCAAGCTGGGGTCTTTTGTTGTTATAATAATTTATTTCCTCCGTCACCATTTTTTTAACATCATCTAGCGCTGAACAATTTTTTAAATCCAAGTGATCCTTAATTAGGCCAAAAAAACTCTCTATCGGGGCATTATCTAAGCAGTTTCCACGCCTGGACATTGATTGTGTAATTTTATTATCATGAAGTTTATTTCGGTAGCTAATATGTGTGTAGTGTAAACCTTGATCTGAATGAATCATTAATTTTTCTTTTTGATTCCTATTTAGTTTGGCTAAAGCCTTATCTGCAGCTTCATTAGTGAGTGCTAAATTAATTCGATTGCTAACTACCTGAGACTTAATTTCTTTTGTACACAAGTCTTTGAACGCCGCTAAGTAAGCTCTTTGGCCTCTGCCGTAATTTAGCTGAGTAATGTCAGTTGAATAAACTGTGTCAGGATTTTTAACTTCAAAGTTTCTATCCAATTTATTTGAAGTAGACTTATGCTCATGATTTTTCTTAGCAAATATTCTAAAGTTATTTTTCCTTCTTATTCTTGTAATTAACCCATACTTCCTTTTAATTCGAGCTATCTTTTTTTCATTCATCACAAGACCATGTCGC
>CALLBC010000066.1 GCA_938001965.1 uncultured Bdellovibrionales bacterium
TTAAGTATCTCCTTCAACCTCTCTGTATCAAGTTTTGCTTTGCCTCTGTAATGAAACTCATTCACCTCCCGGCTATGACCAAGTATGGAAGCTCGTTCATCTAAAGACATTCCTGCGTCTCTTGCGGCTATATTGAAGCCCCTTCGCATATCATGCCTTGTATAGGGAACCTTACAGTCAGTTCGCTTTTTCTTGCCACTTTTATACTTTTTAGTTGATTGATTCACACATTCGTTTACTTCAGCTAAACCAGCAGCAATAAATAATGCCCAGCAAAACCACTCAGTAACCAAGTATTTCTTACAACATCGAAAAAATAAAAGGTTCCTTTTCTATTTTTACTCGATACACTCGCCAGCTTCCTCATCTTGATATGGATTATAATTTTTTTTCAAACTATACTGAACCTTAACTTTAAATACTTCTTTTTTACCTTTATATAAATATGGAATAGTCTCTATGTGGCTCTTAGGTGTTTTGGCATTTTCAGGGCGATTATCCTCATATACTTGTTTTATCTTTAATGGAGGACTATAAACCAAATCATTCTCTTGCCACTTCCATAGACCACACTGCCAACTATAAGAAAACACTTTATTATCCTCAACTTTAATTCCAGGATAAAATTCTAATTTTTTATACTTATTCATAAATTTGGACCATTTATTTTTTTGATTTAAGTCAATTCTAGAAAATTTTTCTTTTAGCATGGAACCATGTTTATCTTTAATCCAAATTTCCGACAAATCACATTTTTGCGATTTATCAATCAAGCTATAAAAAAATAGAGATTCGCCTTTTAGCTCTGAAAAATGAAGTTCTGGTTGAGATTTGTTATTATCTGAAAATTTATAATTAATTTTATTAGGGATACTTTTATTCAGCATAGTCAATTTAATATTATACCAATTGTCAGCACTAGATACACAATCCGAAAAAGAGTAAGGGCTGTACAACAAAATTAAGATCAAAACAGTCTTCATAAAATAATTATACATAAATTATTAGAGCTTTAAAGCCTTCAACTTTTCCCAGACTAAAGTGGTATAATTTCTTAGCCTACATAAACAAGTGGAGTTGATCTGAGTGCGTAGATCACAAATAATAACTGGCTCTGGTTTTCCATTAAACTGGCCGTATAGAAAAGGAATGCTAACCACACATTTTTACTCAGAAAGGCTCTGAGCTATCCTATATTGTCAAAAACCACTGAACAAAAGGCTTAGCCTTTAAATAAAACAGGCTAAATTTCAGCCAAAGAAGTTCGAAATTCGCCTATTAAGGTGCACCATTCTTTCCGAGTCTAAATAGCTACTTTTTAAATACCCAAATAATTACCAAACCTTAACAGAATTGATCTGAGAGTTATTTTTAGGTTTTGTATTTCAAGAAATTTCAATCTATTTCATCAAGTGAAGCCTTTTGAAGCCCTTGATGAAGCCCTGCTTGTTAACAATTGATTTATAAACTTAGCCAACCAAACTGGATCAATTTTATTTTTATTTGGATGCAGAGGCTTAGGTTTGATTTGTACTTTAGCAAATGAGCTTTTTGGCGACTTAACTTTAGACCCAAGTTTGTAGCTACGATAATAGCTTAATTTATGTTCAACTAAATTATTTAGTTCACAATACTTTTTTATACTTAAACCTGAAGTTTTTTGCTTTTCTATATGGGCTAGGTATTTATCTCGTAAAGGGTTAACTTTGGTCATTAACTGTGCTCCTTGTTTTATTCGTTGGAGCGTATTTTAACAAATCAGTATTTTTTAGCAAAGAGTGTGCTTGTTGAGGCGCTTACAAAAAAACGCATCATATCTCTGCAAAGAAAAGCAGACAAAGGAGCAAAACCATGGGTTTCATTGGTGACATCATCAAAACGATTATAAATTGGGCCGTATTTTTAGCAATGATTGGAGCTTTAAAAAGTGCCACGCTAATTATGGCTGGTAAAGCTGCCACAGCCCACCAACGAGGACTCATAAGCTTGTCTGACTTAAACAGAGGCCTTATGGGCAAAAAGAAATACTGTAGAAATAGACCTGCTGGTGACCCACGTTGTAAGTAAACTTGGGGCCTGTATAGGAATATTAAGAGTTTTATTCTTAAAATCAGCACTAAACTAGATATGTTAGAGCTTTTTTATACAAACCCTGATTTTTAGCATTTGGCTTTATTCAGCTATTAAAACTAAACCGATGTTTTCGTTAGTTAGTTTTCTATCAGAATAGACTGAAATTTGATAAGCATCGTTATCTGGAATAACTTGTCTTAGCGTTACATTTATATGCTCTGATAAAGTAATTTTGTAACCTTTTTTTAAGCTAGACTTATTAATTGAGTAATAACAAATGTATGGAGTGTTGTATTTACGAGAATTCTGTATATCATCTTTGAATAAGCGTGTGCATAATAGTGGTGAAGCCAAAGAGACATATATATCCTCATCACTTAGTCCTGCTGTAGACCGACTTATGGAGGGGGTTGAACAGCCTCCTAGTAAGGAGAGCATCAAAACAAATACAATCGTTGAAAATCTCATAGTTTATGATAACAAAAAATAAAATCGATTCAATATTTTAGTCATTTACATAAAAACTACTGGAAGTAGGTCTATGTAAAACACTCGATTGATGGGTGATTTTGCTCTCATGACTTAAGCCTTTCTGTGTGTCCAGAAAGGCTTTGCAAATCAATAAATTTCAGCTAGAGAAACAAGTGTTATTCTTCAAAAATACAAATATTTTTTACTAAAGACCTTATAACTCCAAAAGTCCATGTTAAGCTTAAATCGTGTTTTTTGAGATTCACTTTTTTTCCATGATTACATTCAGCGCCATTTGATGTAAAACCAAACAAAGAGTTTTTGTTAGGCTCAAAGCAGTTCTCAGAATTTAGAATACATGATTTGACACCTTTTCTATGATAAGAGCAACTTATTAACCCAGAAACACTACAACCCATAACCTCAAAAGCTTCGTTAATATGTTCTTCGCAGTAGTATTCTGAAGAGTCACAAAAAAGAAAAATTTTGTTAGATTTCCCAAAAGTAAAACTTGTGAATCCAGTAATTAATATAATAATCAATATTTTCAAAAAAACCTCCTTTCAATTAAGAGTTAAATATAGCAATACACTTATGATCTGCGTAGTGTGTCTATAATTCTTGTAAAAAAAACAAATGCTAAAGATGCAACATGTTGCCAACATCGCTGAGATCAGTCCTAAAACTACTAATTTTGCTGAATAAAAGACGCACGAATCCGTCCAAAACAATTTACTCTTGCTCGGTAAAACTCTGAGATACCGTGCACTTGCAGGGCTGACTTTAGTTATGTTTGCACGGAATCTCAAATACATTATTCAGGATGCTCAGCAATTCATTGTCAATGCTCAGAAAACCAGAGTGTTTTTATCTTTTGAGCATTTGGTTCATGACCTAAGTATTTTTTTATTATAATAAACTGTTGAGTTGCTCAAAAAACTTGAATAAGGAGAAGATCTTATATTTATGGATTGGGCTGAAGAAGTACAAAAAGAAATAATTTCTCAAATTCAACTTTGGGAACAGCGTAAATTGTCTCATAGCAAACTCCTCCAATGGAGCCAAGCTTATTACAATACCCTAAACTTTAAAGATAAGTACCAAGACTATAGAATAAAATATCGACACGAAAAAATTCATACTATACTTTACTGGTACCTTTCGTCTCTCAACTGTAAATTTATTGAATATGTTCATGCTCCTAGGATGATCCAGATACTTCAAGAAGATGATCTCCATTACGGATTTCCTACCGAACTTACTCACAAGAACCACGCTTTCACTCTTAAGCGGGCCATTCGCCTCAAGAACCACCCTTTTTACAAGAAACACTCCAAGCTTATACTTAACCTTGATGTCAATAAAGCTTGGCTAGACAAAGACTTTACAAAAACTGCATTTAAGAGATCTTTTAGATATCTAACGCGACTTCCAGGTGCTAGATTAGGTCACCCGATTAAAAAGTCAAAATTCGTACATTCACTCCATCTCCATCTCCACTCACATAACCAAGACGAATTTCACATTTTTTTTAATGGTTTTAGCGGTGTTAATCTTTATCCTAAACATGAGGACTATTTTTCTCCATTTGAATTCCGAGTCGATCATACCAAAGAAGTTTGTACCCTCCATCTAGGAGAATTATTCACTCAAACTGAGGATAATAGAGTCCATTTAATCCAGTCAACTTCTGAGCCCTGCCCCTATAAGTTTGAACTAGATTATGAATACTATAAAAGGTTTTCGACAAAACAGTATTATATTTATCTTACCAAGCCCAAACTAAAAAATAACAACTTCCAAAAGGGCTTCTGGGGCTACTGGGAATGATTGTTATGTGAACGCTCAATAGTTTTACCAAGGCCTTTCTTTAAGTACTGAATTTAAATGACTTAAATACTGGCCAAGAACATCTACTTGGCCAGTGCATTCCCGAGCGGTAATTAATGCTTAGGAATGATGATTCTTTCAGAATAATAATAAGTGTTTTAGACTGTGCCAAAATTTTTGATTAATTGTATTTTGTGAAAAGTAAGAGTCTTAACTTAATCAGACTAAAAGATCCTAGGGTTTGACCTAGTGTATTCTAATACAAGTTTTTCATTTTTATTACCACTTACGAACTCAGTATAAGTAGCGCTACGAGGGCTAACTGGTGGAAACTTCGTGTCTTTAATGATTTCAAACACTTAGTGGTTAAAAAATGCTAACTTAGCAAAAACCACTCTTGCTACCCTTTAAATATCTATTTAAAAACATTGTTTGTAAACAAAAAAACCCCCAGTTTTTGGAAAGTTGCCACTTGAGATTAAAATTTAATAAACTAAAATTAAGTTAACAACTTAGGGGCAAAGAGAGTTTCTAAATGCGTAATGTAAATTATACTGAATCTTTTAAAAAAAATGCTGTTGAAAAGTT
>CALLBC010000067.1 GCA_938001965.1 uncultured Bdellovibrionales bacterium
ATGATGTTCCCAATAAAAAATACTATGATCCAAGGAAGTGGCTGCGAGTAGCAGAACAATCTTTCAGTACAAGACTAATAAAAGCATTTAATGATTTAAATATTAAGTAAGTACTAGGCTTGATACTAGATAGAAATTGAAGCCTCAACGCCCAATAGAGGTGTCTCGTTATAAAATTTATCTTTTGTTTATCGCCCTTACATGCACTACGTGCATACGGAAATGATTAAATTTGATCCCGCGCCGTCCAATTAGGACGTCTCGTTATAAAATTTATCTTTTGTTTATCGCCCTTACATGCACTACGTGCATACGGGCTAATCTTCGAAGATTACGCTGCGACCGTCTGGATCTTTAATAATAAACCAGCCGTCACTTTCTTTTTCAATTTTTACTTCTAAGTTCCTTAGGATTTCTTTAGACTCTTTAAGGTCTTCAACGTTTAGTATTATTGTACCCTTATCTGTTCTTTGCCCAACCTCAAAACATAATAACATTTCACCCAAAGCATAGTTTACGTAGCTATCCGAAGAGTCTTGAATAATTTTACCGCCATCCTCGTACTCGCCAACTTCTAAAAACAAAATATCAGAGTAAAATGACTTAATTTTATTTAAATTTTCTGTATGAAATACTATTGAGTTCAAACTATTAACTTTCATTGGGTCCTCCGCATATACCTACTAACTAGATGAATTATCAACAGACCCTATACATAGGCACTCATTAATTCAAGCCATAATAGCTACTTTTAAATATTCTTTAAACGCCAAAAGGCACTCTTCCAAGCTCATCTCAATAAGTAACAGTATACTTGAAAGCTAATTTTCCCAAACCTAACTTTTTACTGACATAAAATCTATTTTCTTTAATATACTAAGATAAAAAGAGGGGTCTTAAATGAAATTTAAAATTTTACTAGTTGTACTAATCTCAATTATCGCTTTAGGGTTTATCTTCAACAAGAAAAATACTGTAGAAATTAATGAGCAATTATTAACTCGGTCCACTCAAATTGAGAAAGAAGATAGCAACATTACTGATAAACAAAAAGAAGCTCTTTATTATATGCTTGCCTATAATTATAAAAATCCCGTCCAAACTGGGAGAGCTATTTTCAACAGCAAAGTTAAATCTGATTACTACAAGAAAAATAAAGCCATATTTGAAATTAGCTCTAAAGCCTCTAAGTTTGTCTCCAAGGCTGATCACTCAAATGCTGAATTGAGGGAGTATATTAAAAATAACAATTTTTTAAACTCTAACTTAAACTTACATCTTGAAAAATTTATTTCTAACCTAAGTGTAGTTCAAACCATCCCTAGTAGTTATTTATCCACTAACAATGTATATCTGTATATATTTAAAGCTATAAAAGCTCATACAGCCTTAATCTCCCATAATTACCTTGAAGATAAAAAAAGTGGCCAGATCAAAGAGCTATACCAAATTCTTATTAATAGGCTGGTTAAGGCAGACGGCAATCTTCTTTCCACGTTACTGAATACTTCCAACCTAAAAACCTTACATAAGTTTATCGATTTACATAAAATCTTTGATACCTCTGTCTCTAAGGCAGAATTAAAAAAATTTGATTCTCAGGAAAATCACCAAAAAATACTATTAAATGACATATCAGAAACGCATCAGTTTTTTAAAAAATATCTTCAAAGTAAAAAACAAGAAAAAGGAAAGATTGGCTCGGCTATATTTCCTGTTTTTAATTTTTTAAAAAAATTTAAGATCATCGGAAGTGTATACACTAAAGTCTTGGGCTTCTTATTTCCAGCTGAGTACTTATTTAACTTAGCCTATGATAATGCAAAAAAAGACGTTTTAAACTGCTTTGAAAATTATAACCCATGCATTAAAAATAGAGACTCTAAAAAAGATGACCCCACACCCTTACAACTCTCACATTTATACTCGTTCACATCCAACATCATGCCTAACCTAAATAAATTAAGAACACAGATAGCTAGTATGACTGATTAGCTTATAGGCCAAACAGAAACTCCTGATCTTAATCTCTAATAGCATAGACTACACAATTTAAAAGATTCAAGCTTTAATAGTTAATATGAAGTTACTTCTCCAGTTTTTAAGTAAGTTACATCAAGCCTGAAACCACCAAATTCCATAAGCTTTTTGTCAGATAAATTATACACCGGAGAAAACCCACGCTTATCTTCTTCATCTTCGTACTCATTATTTTTTCTTTTAATGTTTAGAAAATTCTTTACACCACTCAAAAAACTACCACTAGATGGTTTTTTTAGAAAAGATAATACCTGATCAATATCTCCTGTTGTTTGTAGTATTCTGGTTGTACCAAGTGGAAAATCTACTAATTTTGCAATACTCAAGAAGCCTTGAGTATCAAAGCCTCTATCTGCACCAATAATATATGGCAAATCTGTGTATTTTGTAATGTCTGTATCGCGCTCTAATTTAACTGATTTCCTATAAACCGTTGTCCAAGTTTGTAGCGTTTGAGCTGACCCACATGAAAGATTCATTAAAAACAAAGACGGGTAACCATTTTTTCTTCTTTTACTATATAATTGAGCCAATTCACTTCCTTTCAAAACAACAGAACTATAGAATTGGTCTGTTCTAGCTGGAATCAATAGGTGTAAATTTGTTTTTCTCACTTCACCGTCTTTAGATATAAACTCTTTACTTAAAACTAAGTAGTTTGACTTTTCTGCCCCAACCATAAAATGATTCACTTCCATTGAATGTGAAACTGGAAAGTAAATATCTGTGATTGGGAATAGTTCATTAAACTTTGACGCGGTATCAATTTGCTCATAGTCTCTTTCTACCTTCCACCCTTGCTTCACTGTAAAGTATTTTTTTATTAAACTTTTTTGTATAGCCCCAATTTCATCAACAAGTGCCACTGTCATTAATACATTACTATTATTTTTGGCAACAAATGGATCTGGTGATGGAACTTCTGTGTCCTGAACGATAGAATACCTCAAGTTAAATTTATCAGATCCACAATTTAAATTATATGAGGTCAGCCCTTTACTGACAGCCTCTTGGACAGATTGATTTAATGTCCAATACTCTAAAACTCCATTTTTAGGAGTTTTTTTATACTGCACCATAGTTTCATTAACTAGATGGCCATTAGAGTCTGTATACTCAATATTCATTTCATGCTGACTTTGACTTTCTAATAGTCCGTTGGCACAGAGATACTCATAGTCTTGCCCAGACTTTAAAACGTTTAAGTTTGGGTTTTGCCATGCGTATATATCATCCTTTGGATTCACCAGAAATGCTTGCACTAACGCTTTTTTCATCATTCGCTTAAAAGGTATGTAATCTAAATTTTTTCTTTTAAAATCATCTGCAAATCTTGAATACATATAACCCGATATTTTATCCAATATTAGATCAAAGGGTTCTATTTTTGCTCCCCTTCCTGAGTAGGAGTTTTTCCGGAACTTTGCCAAAACAGCAGGTGGCACACTTCTAAAGGCTTCTCTAAAAATTAATTTATCTTCATACAAACTATAGGCAATAAGATTAATATTTTTTTCAAGCTCTTTATTTTTGTACTCCATTCTGGTTGAATCACCATTATAAGACACACCTGTAATTTTTTTAGGTATAGCCATTAAGGCTTCAGCTATAATCTCTTTATTCAAAATGCTTATATCAGTTAAGATTTCATTATCATCAAAAATATTAGATATTGAGCCTGGATTTAGGTATTCACCAATAGCTACATCTGTAGCTGTTATCATTTCAACTATTTGCTTTCGTTCAGTGTTTGTTATTCTATTGCCCGCAAATAAATTGATGACCTGCTGTCGATTTTGTTCAACATACATATCATGTAAAAGTTGATCTTGATGTGAACTCATACCACCTTCATGAAAGTGGTTTAAATAAAAATCGTGATATAATTTTTGATATTTATTTTCTTTGTAAAGAGTTAGTAACTTTTTTGGATTAGTAACCATAAACAAAAGTGATTCTACATTTACTTGAGGGTCGACAATATTTTGTAAAGCCTTGTGATCTTTGTTTGCTTTGCCAGCTTCAAAATTTTTAAGGTCATCTTGAATTACGCTTATTAAATCTTCAATTTTAAAGTTATTTTCAAGCTTAGAGCTCGCCAATCCCCGGTGTTTTACTGTGCTGGAACAGGATATTAACAATAATGTAATTAGAACATAAACTATCTTTAAATTTCTCATTGTTTGATATTATCAAATTATTAAATTTTGTAATACTTGGATAAGGAGATAGTCTAGTCTAGAAACTTGAAGTGGTGGCTCGGGAGGGAATTGAACCCCCGACACAAGGATTTTCAGTCCTCTGCTCTACCGACTGAGCTACCGAGCCACTTGAATTAAAATTTTTACTGCTATCTCTGCTTAGAGTCAATGGAACACTTGATACGTACAGCGTTATTTAATTTGCCAGTTAAATGCTTAAATTCACTAGTGTTTACTATAGGCCCAGGAATTAAGAGCTTAAGCAAGTAGCGCTCATTTTAGGCTAAAATTAAAAATGCCGTAACCAAATAGATTACGGCAATATTAAACTTAATAAGCATCTTTAACTTATATGATTGTTTTGTCAGGCTCTTGGAAATGGAGAGCTTGTAAAACTAAGTTAATTCTCTCAACAGGGTCATCAGAGTATGTAAGACCAACTTTTGACATATATGACTTAACAACTTCCTCTTCTGGCTCAGGCTTAATTAGTTCTTCGGCCAAAAATGATAGAATTTCTTCTCGAGATTCTTGTGTCGTCATATTATCCCCCAATAAAGTAATAAGCTATGGAGCCCACACCGAGCACCCACAAATACCAGCTAAATGTGCTTAACTTAGCCTTTTTCACAAAATATAAAATCAAAAGCAATCCTACAAGCCCAAAAAGAAAAGAAATGAGTACTGAAAACAGTAAATGCTGTAACCCTAAGTAGTTTAAGCCATTTAGCTCTCTTAACTGCAATAAACCAGCCCCTAGAATCACAGGAATTGACATTAAAAAGCTAAACATGGCCGCTGTCGAACGGGAAACTCCCAAACAAAGGGCTGCAGCTATGGTGGATCCAGAGCGACTAATACCTGGCAGTATTGCAATGGCCTGGGCAATTCCGATGAAAAAGGCCTGCTTATAGGATATTTCCCTGGCATCCTTTAACTCCCCTAACTCCCCTAATTCATCATCTGCAGTTCCAGACACCCTCTTTTCAGTCCAAAACAACACAGCCCCTGTAATTAAAAAACAAATTCCCACAACTAATAAGCTTGAAAAGGCAGCGGTTATATAATCTTTAAAAAAGATCCCTATTAATCCCGCTGGCAAAGCAGAAACTATAACTAGCGAAAATAAATAAGCCCCATCATTTGCCTTAAAGCTTGTTATAAATTTAAAAACATCTTTAACCCAGTTCCAGATAGTTTTTCTATAAACAACAATAATACTTAATACTGTTCCTATATGTACACCCACTTCAAAAAGTAGGTTTTCTGAGTTTAGTTTAAAAAAATTTTCTATAAGAGCTAAATGACCAGAGCTAGATACTGGTAAAAATTCAGTTAAGCCTTGTGCCATTCCCATTAAAAATGCTTCTAAAAAACCCATCTTTAGAGGGTAACACTGGTTATTTTAAATTTCGAGTTTATATTTAATTATTTCTTTTTGTTTTTTAAATAGTTCTTCACAGCCTGAACCCAAAACAAGCGACGGACTAATTTGTTTAATTTGGTGAATACTTACAATTTTTAAAATAGTGTCTCTACATCGCTTATCTAAACTCGCTTCTATATTTTTGTAATCATAAGCTTGATTAAGTAATTTCATGTTTTTTAATAATTTAAAGCAACTTATGGGAAATAAACGTTTTTGTTTTTGGTAATCACATTGCTTTTTAAAGTTTTCCAACTTTGATCTTATGCTTAATTTATGTGCATCAACTTCTTTTGTATTAAGCTCCCAGTGATTAAGGCTTGGCTTATAGTCAAATGCAATTAAAAGCGGGATCAGCACACTTAAGAGTCTCATATTGAAAGCTCCTCAATTAAGCTCTTTAAGATAGGGCCCAACATTAATAATAAATAAGCAGGAAATAAAAAAACAAATAAAGGAATTAAACTTAAATATGGTAGTTTTAATAAATGTCTTTCTAGTTGTTGTTCATGAGCTTTAAAGTATTCAGCCTCCAACCCTTTAAGCTCTTTAAGGACTGGCTGCCCTTGGAATGACTTTAAAATAAGATGTAACATGGCCCTTTCATAAGAATTTTTCACACTTTTAAGCATTGAAAAGTGAAAATTATTATTCATAAACTTATAAACATATGTAGATAATAATTTTGACCAATTTGAACTAGACTTTGCGATGTAATCTGTTGAGAATTTTCTCGCGCTAACACCTGAATCCATAGACATTATCAATTCACTTAAAAATAAATATGACGGACTTAAAAGCTCCATTTAATTTTTTTCCCAATTTTAAAACACAAGAATATTCCAAACAAAAATAATACAAATGAACTAAAAATAATTTTAATATTTGCAACCAAACCATAATTATTTGATACAAAAATAAGGAGTGCAAAAAACATAAAACTTAAAATTCCAGCTTGAATATAGAGCTGATATAAAATTTGTACCGACTTATGTCGAAAATCGGACTTTTTTTCAATATTATTGATCCAGAGGTCTATCCTCTGTAACGATTGGTGTGATGATGCCTCAATTTTGCTAAATTCCCTATAAATTTCGTGCTCAAAAGCACTTTTAAGGTCTAGCTTTTTGTGTTGTGTAAAAACCACAAACTCCATTATTCTCTCTATCTTCAACCTGCCCTTCTTACTTAACAAATAATAGGAGTCTGTCACAGAGTAACGGAATGAATTTCCCACCCTCATGCTTAGGGCAATTGCCTTTAAAAAGTTCTGAAATTCACTGTGAAAGTGCTTTTCATCGTATTTAGACATGATTTTTTTTATAAAATTTATTAAAAAAATTGGAATAATTGAAAGTAAAAAGTAGATAATTTTTTGATCAAATTTTAATAAAAAAACTAAACTTAAAAACATATAACAAAAATAGATTATGCCAATTTTTGTCAGTTTTTCTTTATTATTTTGCAAATTAGGAAAGTGTAATTTCAACTCTCGGACAAAAAAATAAATTACGGATATTTTGTTAACTAAAACTAAAAAAAACATGCCAATTACTCTCCTATTTTTTTATATTGCAAAAAAAAAGCTAATTTATTACTTAAGTAATAACTTTTTATTGACGAATATAGTCATACAGGTAAACTGAGAGATGTAGACAACATTGAAAACATAATTTTAAGTCATCATCTTAGGAGGATAGAAATGGCAAAAAAGAAAAAGAAAGCAGCAAAGAAAAAAACTAAGCGTAAAGTAAAGAAAAAAGCTACACGCAAAAAAGCTAAGAAGAAAACTACGAAGAGAAAGACTAAAAAGAAAACTACTCGTAAGAAAGCTAAAAAGAAGACTACGAAGAGAAAAACTAAAAAGAAAGCTACTAAAAGAAAGGCTACTAAGAAAAGAAAGCCTGCGAAAAGAAAGGCTACTAAAAGAAAGAAAAAGTAATTTACAAGCCTTACGGTATGTAAATAAAAACCCTTCTGCAAAGAAGGGTTTTTTTTTACTTTAACCCGTAATGAGCAAAGCGAATGTTAGGGTGATATACAAAAGCTTTCAACTTGTAGCGCATCTGTCCCAATTGGACAGTGCGATGTCAGTTGAAGTTCCTTAATCATTTAATCCGTAATGAGCAAAGCGAATGTTAGGGTGATAAAAACTAATTAGAAGTAATAAGTAGACCCAATTGAAAATGTTGGAGCAAATTCTACATCATCAATATCCATAATAACTACAGCCTCAGCAAATAAACTTAAACCCACCCAATCACCAGTTAGTTGATAAAACTGCAAACCCAGTGAGCCGTAAATTAAACTTTCAGTGAAGTCACCGGTTGTTAATTCATCCTTATTTAAAAATTTATTACTTAAAAAACTTGGTAAGGTCTCTTTTACTTCTCCCTTACCACTACTCACCCAATGAGCGTAACCTAAAGCTCCATAAGGCGTTATATCGTTACCAAAGAAACTTCTCTTGATCTGTGCGTTAAAACTATAAAACCCCTTTGAGAGGCCGGCTCCGCCCATCAAACTCAACTCTGGCTTAAGGTTTAACTCTAAATTCATTCCTGCAAGGCCATGCACACCAGCTGCTGATACGCCAACCCCTACTTTCCTCTCAGACTTCATTCTTTGAGCTCGATCAAAGTTTGGAATTTGTGCTCTTGTTGAATATCGCCCCGACTTATTTTCAACAAAAATCATTGCAGAGCTAAATAAAGGGGTCAAAAATACGATTGCCATTAAAATGTACGTTTTTTTCATCTCAATATTCCTTTTTACATACTGCCCGCTAATTGTGCGAGGCATAAAATTATATCCCCAGAACGAGTCTACCTATAGTAAAATTATAGCTACTAAATTACTGTTAGAGTATTAAATGCGGCATTTATAATAAATACCCTCCAAAAGGCTATAAAATTAAGAACTATGGGCATTTCTCCCAACTAAACAACTGTAGATAATGCCCCAAGGACCAGTTTTTCGTTCTTTTTACTAGCGCGTAATATTACTCATACAATTCAATAGCAAAACCCTCTATAAATATACTCTAGTAGATTTAATATTATATAGATGTCCTATGCACATGTGCCAAGACAACTGTAAATGTCTCTGCTATATACTCTCCTAAGAATGAGTATCTTAATATTTAAACATTATAAAATAAGGCGGAATAAAAATGCATAAACGTAAAAAAATATCTGTTATCGGAGCTGGATTTGTTGGTTCAACATGCGCACATTGGGCAGCAAGCAAAGAGCTTGGCGATGTAGTTTTACTTGATATCAATGAAGGTGCAGCAAAAGGTAAAGCACTCGACTTATTTGAGGCCTCTCCAGTTGAAGGATTTGACTCTAAAATCATTGGAACATCTGATTATAAAGATACTAAGGATTCTGATGTAGTCATTATTACCGCAGGAATACCTAGAAAACCAGGAATGAGTCGTGATGACTTACTGGCAACAAATGCCAAAATTATGAAGTCCGTTTGTACTGGTATTAAAGAAAACGCTCCAAATTCTGTAGTAATTATTGTAAGTAACCCACTTGATGCCATGGCCTTTGTAGCCAAAGAAACTTTAGGATTCCCAAAAAATAGAATTATTGGAATGGCCGGAGTTCTTGATAGTGCAAGGTTCCGATCTTTTGTTGCTGAGGCCACTAATATTTCTGTTAAAGATATTCACGCCTTTGTCTTAGGTGGCCATGGGGACACAATGGTTCCAATGCCAAGACATTGTTCTGTGGGAGGTGTTCCTTTACTTGAAATGCTTCCTAAAGATAAAGTTGAGGCCCTACTTGAAAGAACTCGTAAAGGTGGAGCTGAAATTGTTGGGTTGTTAAAAACTGGTTCAGCTTATTATGCTCCATCAGCAAGTGCTGTTGCCATGGCTGAAGCCATTGTTAAAGATCAACAAAGAATTTTACCATGTGCTGCATTTTTAGAGGGCGAATATGGCGTTAATGGAATGTTCTTAGGTGTTCCATGCCAGTTAGGCGGCAACGGATTAGAAAAAGTGATTGAAGTGGATTTAAATGAAACTGAGAAGGCTGGCCTACAAAACTCCATTAATGCTGTAAAAAACTTAGTAGAAAGTTTATCTAAAATTGATTATTAAAACTCTTAGGGAGAACAACTGAATGAATATACATGAATATCAAGCGAAAGAAGTTCTTAGAAGCTTTAAGATTGAAACACTAAAAGGAACAGTGGCAAACACACCTGAAGAGGCCGTGGCTGCTGCAAAAGAAATGGGTGGCACACTTTGGGTTGTTAAGGCCCAAATTCACGCCGGTGGCCGTGGCAAAGGTGGCGGAGTAAAACTTGCTAAGACTTTAGATGAAGTTAAAGAGCACGCTAACAATATTCTTGGCATGCAACTTATCACTCATCAAACGGGCCCTGAAGGAAAACAAGTTAATAAAATTTTTATTGAACAAGGTTGTGACATTGAAAAAGAATATTATGTTGCTGCCCTTGTAGACCGTGCCACTGATCGCATCGTAATGATGGCGAGCTCAGAGGGCGGAATGGATATTGAAGAGGTTGCTGAAAAAACTCCTGAACTTATCCATAAAGTTGTAATTGACCCAGCCACTGGCTTAATGCCATTCCAAGCCAGACAATTAGCCTTTGCTATTGGCATGAAAGGTAAAGTTGTGAACAAGGCTGTTAAACAATTTATTGGTTTATATAACGCATTTGTTGCTAAAGACTGTTCTATTGCTGAGATCAACCCTCTTGTTGAAACTAAACAAGGTGATGTTATTACTCTTGATGCAAAAATGAACTTTGACTCCAACGCTCTATATAGACGACCAGATATTATGGAGTATAGAGACTTAACTGAAGAAGACCCAGCTGAGGTTGAAGCCAGTAAAGATGACCTTGCTTTTATTAAGTTAGATGGAAATATTGGCTGCTTAGTAAATGGAGCCGGACTGGCTATGGCAACAATGGATATTATTAAACTATATGGTTCAGAGCCAGCTAACTTTTTAGATGTGGGTGGCGGAGCCAATAAAGAAAAAGTGACCAGTGCTTTTAAATTAATTTTAAAAGATCCAAATGTTAAAGGCGTGCTGGTTAACATTTTTGGCGGCATCATGAAGTGTGATGTAATTGCTGAAGGTGTTATTGCTGCCACTAAAGATTTAGGACTAGATGTTCCATTAGTTGTAAGACTAGCAGGAACAAATGTTGATAAGGGTAAAAAGTTATTAGCTGAAAGTGGATTAAATATTATACCTGCTGATGATTTAAATGATGCTGCCAAAAAGATTGTTGATGCTGTTAAAGGAGGTGCTTAATGTCAATTTTAATTAATAAAGACACCAAAGTTATATGTCAGGGTATTACTGGTTCAACGGGCACTTTCCACTCAGAGCAAGCGGTTGCTTATGGAACAAAAATGGTTGGAGGAGTTACTCCAGGCAAAGGTGGTCAAGACCATATTGGTTTACCTGTATTTGATACTGTTGGCGAAGCAGTTGAAAAAACTGGCGCCAATGCAACAGTGATTTATGTTCCCCCTCCCTTTGCTGCGGATGCAATTATGGAAGCTGTGGATGCTGAGCTTGATTTAGCAATTTGTATTACTGAAGGAATACCTGTTTTAGATATGGTTAAAGTTATTCGTTACATGGAAGGTAAAAAAACACGCCTTATTGGCCCAAACTGTCCAGGCGTAATTACTCCGGGAGAATGTAAAATTGGTATCATGCCAGGCCACATCCATAAACAGGGTCGCATTGGTGTGCTTTCCAGGTCTGGAACTCTTACTTATGAAGCTGTGGGACAACTTTCAGCAATTGGCATGGGGCAAAGTACTTGTGTTGGAATTGGTGGTGACCCAGTAAACGGAACTAACTTTATTGATATGTTAGAACTATATAATAAAGATGATGGGACTGATGCTGTAATTATGATTGGTGAAATCGGCGGAACTGCTGAAGAAGAAGCCGCTGAGTATATTAAGCGTGAGTTCAAAAAACCAATCACTGCCTTTATTGCTGGTGCAACAGCTCCTCCGGGCAAGCGCATGGGACATGCTGGTGCAATCATCAGTGGTGGACAAGGTACTGCAGAGGCAAAGTTTGCAGCACTTGAAGCAGCAGGCTGTAGTATTGCCAAAAGCCCTGGCGAGCTTGCTAGTACACTAAAAAATAGTTTGAATTAATAGTCCTTGAGACCAAGGCTTCATAAGTAGCCTTGGTTTTAATAAATATTTACAGTCACTTAGCTCCCTTCTAATAATTAATAAACATAATAAAAATATTTTAAGAGCTGTTGCTTAATAAGTAATTTAGTATTAGTTATGATTTAAATCATTCAAAAATTAAGAGGTATAATATGTCTATGGAAACAACTTTTAGTATCATTAAGCCAAACGCTATGAAGAAAAATGCAATTGGTGGAATTATTAATAAATTTGAATCTCAAGGGTTAAAAATTGCTGCTGCAAAATTAACTCAATTATCAAAAGAAAAGGCTGAAGAGTTTTACAGCGAGCACAAAGAAAGACCTTTCTTTGGTGAGCTTGTAACTTTTATGACTTCTGCGCCAGTAATGCTAATGGCTTTACACGGTGAAAATGCAATTTCTAAAAACAGAGAAATCATGGGTGCCACTAACCCAAGTGAAGCAGCCGCTGGTACAATCCGCGCTGAGTACGGCGATAACGTTGGCGAAAATGCTGTTCACGGAAGTGACTCTCCTGAAAGTGCACAAAGAGAATTAAATTTATTTTTTGAAAAAAACGAAATTTGTAACTGTTAAGTTATGAAACCTAATGTCGGCGATATATTAGAACTTAATATTGATCGACTGACTTACAATGGCGGCCGCGGTCTTGGTCGCCATTTTAATTTTGTAGTCTTTGTACCTGACACCGCTCCTGGTGATAAAGTTAGTGTAAAAATTATTGAATCAAAAAAGAGCTATGCCATCGCAAAGCTCATTAAAATACTTGAGTCTGGACCAAATAGAATTGAGCCTACATGTGAGTACTATGAGCATTGTGGCGGTTGCCAACTTCAGCACATAACCTATGGCGAACAACTTAAACAAAAAAAATCTTTCATCGAAAAGTCTATTAAAAATCTAAAATTAAATATTGATACCAATGTCATTGCCTCACCAAGTCAGTTTAATTATAGAAACAGAATTCAATTGCATAAAAAAAATAATATTGTTGGATATTACAAAAAGAAAAGTCACGAACTCATCCCAATTAAAAAATGTATTATCGCTGACCAAGCCATCAACAATAAACTGGCCAGTATTAAGCCAACCTCTGAAAGAGTTGAAGTTGCTCTAAACCAAAGTGGGCAGGTCATAATTCGTAATCCAAAAAAATCAGACTCCAATAATTTATTCTCTCAAGTGAACAGCGGCATAAATGAATTACTAGTTAATTATGTTCTCAAAGAAGCCATAAAGGATGATTACACTCAGGTCTACGATGCATACTGCGGACAAGGTAACTTTACATTCCCACTTTATAATAAATTTGAAAACACAAAGATTACTGGTGTTGAATATAGTTCAAAAAATATTGAATCAGCTCGAAGCAAAAACCCTAACATTGATTTCGTTGAAAGCTCTGTGGAAAAATATTTTAAATTTAATCCTGCGAAAAAAAATTCACTCGTCGTTTTAGATCCACCTAGAGCTGGCTGCGACAAGAGTGTATTTAATAATATCTCTAGCAGTAAAAAAATTATTTATATTAGCTGTGATCTTTCTACTTTTGAAAGAGATGCTAAAATATTACTAAAAAATAATTTTAATCTAGAAAGCTTAGTTGGCTTTGATATGTTTCCACAAACTTCGCACATTGAAGTTTGTGGTGTATTCAATAAGAGCAATTTAAAATAGTTTTCTAAAATTTCAAATGCAGTTATTTCATAAAGTGCTCAAACAGCTCGCCTGTGGCGAGAACTGCGCGCTTTATAAAATAACTGCATTTGAAATTTTAGAAAACTATTTAACAATATTGATATGAATACTAATTGTACTTAACACAGATGCTTACATAGTGTGGGCACATATAAAATGTTTCGAACACTTTACCACCGGCAACTCTTGGCTCATTTCTAATTGGATTAGAAGATCCGCATATGCTTTGAGTATTACTATAGTCCACTCGTACAACAGGCTTTTGCTCAAACCTTCCAGCGTCATTTAGATACGGGTTGTATTTAGCGTCATAACAACTGTCAGCATCATTTTGACTTCTCTTTACTATACAGTTGTTGCGGCTATCATTTAAGTCTAAACCCACTTCCCATACAGTTAAATCAAGAATATTAGCAATAGACCTTAATGCCTTTCCTCTTCTATCTTGTCTCGCTAAATCACTGGCAGAAATTAACGATGGCCTACAAGTACTAATTCTATTGGCCTCAATATCTTTTCTTTGAACAATTTTTAATCTTAAATCTGTTGGGCATCCCCAAGAAGCAGATAAATTTTTTCCATCCATTGAAGACTCTCTGATGCCACTTAAATATCGCACATGACTGCTTCTTACACCTGTAAACTGCGGTAAATAAGAGCGGCCAACGGCACTTTCATTTGAATACCCACCATTTTCGCTGATTAAAGATTTAGCCTCATCTTTAGCTAATACTGACGCATGTCCAAAGCCAATTCCAACAGGGTAAGTATTTAAGCGATCAAAATTTATAGTTGCTGTAAATTCATCAATATAAGAACCCGTCATAACATTTTCATTAGCTAAAGTTCTTCTAAACATTACGCCCTCAATTGTTCTATTTAATACAGATGAAATTGGCATATCAGGGAAATGAGCAAGGGTTTTATTTTTATTTAAAGATAAATCCATGAAAAATGAATTCACTTGTAACCTACTATGTTCACTACGATATTCAGGCGTATCAAAACCCTTGCGACCCTTATACCCTCTGGCTACATAAAGCCCCGATGCAATCTCTAAATTTTTATTTTTTTCGCTATCATCTAATACAGTAAAAATCTTTGCAGGAACATTACCTCCATATCTACTCATAAATTGATCTGAAAATTTTAAACCGGCACGACCTGGAGTGGCCATTCCATTTTGGTAAGCACCCCACTTATAAGTAAATTTTCCATCTTGAAATTTATGACTTAAACCGGCTGTATTACATGTCATTAAAGCAAAGTGATCTATACTAATATCAAAAGCAAAAGGTGTTGTATCAGACAAAGAGGCATTCTCACCGGAGCCGTCCTCTTCTAAGTCTAATTGTGGTGTGCAGTTTTGAAAAGAAACAACACAAATAAATAATGAAATAGTTATTACAAAATAAGCTCTATATTGACTCCATAGAGCAAAAAATGACTTTCTTGGCAAAATACATCCCCCGTAATTGTATCTACCATTATAGTCTGTTTTTGATTTGAGAACCATTTATATTAGCCATTTGTCGTGAAAAATCTCATGTTGATACACTAAGAAATATTAAATAGTTACCCACTTACATCCCTTTGACTGAGCCGATTTTATATGTTTTTCTGTGTCCCATGAAAGCCATTAAAAAAGCAATAATTCCAGTAGCTGGACTTGGAACTAGGTTTCTACCAATCACAAAAACCATTCCCAAAGAAATGCTTCCCATAGTTGATAAACCCAACTTACTTTATATTATCGAAGAGGCTGTTAGTGCTGGCATTGAAGATATTATTTTAATACAAGGACGCAACAAAAATTCCATTGAAGACTTTTTTGATGTTTCCTATGAGCTTGAAGACCAATTGGTTAAAAAAAATAAGCATGACCTTTTAAATAAAATTAAAGATTTAAAAAACATGTGCAACATTATAAGCATTAGACAAAAACAGGCGTTAGGTCTCGGGCATGCTGTTTTTTGCGCACAACCTATTATTGGTGATAATCCATTTGCATTATTGCTTGGCGATGAAATTATGTATACCGATGAAAATACACCAACTGTTACCAAACAGTTAATTACACATAGCTTAGATCATAATGTTTCAACAGTTGCGACTATGCACGTACCCGCAGAAGATGTTTATAAATATGGAATTATAAAAACTGATGAGCTTAGCAAAACTAGATTTAAAGTTCTCGATGTTGTTGAAAAACCAAACCCTGAAGACTCACCCTCAGACTTAGCCCTACCCGGAAGATATGTTTTTGAATCTGATATTTTTAGTTATCTTAAAAATACTAAGCCTGGAAAAAATGGAGAAATTCAACTCACTGATGCCATGGTCACATTAGCCAAAAACAATGGTTTGGAGGCTATTACTTTTAAGGGCCTCCGATATGATGCGGGCGATAAGTTTGGCTTTTTACAGGCAAACATAGAGTTTGCCCTTAGACATCCTGAAATTAAAGAACAACTAAAAAAATATCTAATTAAGAAATCAAAGGAGCTTATATGAAAAAGTTTATCATTTTATTCTTTACTCTTGCTTTAGCACTTCCAGCCTACTCCTATGTTCCTAAGTTTTGGACTATATCATCTATGTTGGCTCGTACGAGAGACAATAGCCCATTAAAAGTAACTCAAGATGTTATCATAAAAGATAATGAAACTGGCGGCACTCTAGCTGTCAGAGAAACTCTTTATGTAAAAAATGGCGACTTAATAAAAATTAAAGTTCAGGGAAAAAACTTATTAGCTAACCAAGTTCGCACTAGCTTCATCTATAAATCTGGAAAAAAAATCTATAATAATGCTGGCACTATTTCATCTAGCTCAATACCAACTGGATTTTACAGCCCATTGCTTTATACAAAATCAGCAACTGGCTTCAGAAAATATTTAAATCTACACGGATACCTTCCTGCTGAAGGGTTAGTAGAACCTAAGGCAACAATTATCTCTAAAAGAGTTACTTCAATCCCCGAGTCATTCATACACTTATCAAGGACTAATGGTAAAATTTCTTATGCTGTAACCAAAAAACTCTCTACGCCTCAGTCCATCAGCCCTACAGTTTGGATCAATCAAGATGGCTTTCATTTAGGAAAAGTAAGAATTGATGAAAATAGTGTTATTAGTTTAAATAATTATAAAGAGTTCGGTAAAAAAAATTGGCACCCGCAAAAGCAAACTATCAAATGGAAAGATTACACTTATGAGATTAAAACCATCAGTGTTAAAAGTATTTCGAGCAGCCAAGTCAATAAAGAACTAAGTACTAACAGTATTAGAAATGATGGAGACTTAACAAATTTTAATAATCCTGCCCTAGAAACTTTCTATACAATATTTAGGTGATATGGATCAAAAAGTTAATTATTTTGAAGTCGGTGTAAACGCCCCCATTGATGGCCCACTAACTTATGTTTGGTCAAATGACATTATACCAACTGGTAGCTCAGTTGAGGTCCCACTGGGGAGAAGAAAAGTCCCCGGCATTGTTTTAAACTCTACCGACACCAATGTCTCTAGCTTTGAGTTAAAAAATATTTCTGCTTTAATTGAAGAAAAGCCAGTACTCAGTCCTAAATTTATTAAGTGGTGCCAATGGGTTTCACAGTATTACTTTTACCCTATTGGCATGGTACTTAACCTAGCTTTTCCTCCCCTTAAAAAAAAGAGTAATCGAAAGACTAAATATCAAGTTATACCAGACACTGAAGAAACTATTGCGCCTAACTTGACTGATGAACAAAAAAATACTTTAGCTGAAATTAAAAAACATGATGGCTTCAACACTCATCTTGTACATGGGGTTACAGGCTCAGGGAAAACTGAAGTTTATTTAAATTTAATTGCCGACTGTTTAAAAAAAAATAAATCTGCAATTGTACTAGTTCCAGAAATTTCTTTAACCCCACAGCTACTTAACCGTTTCTCTGCTAGATTTAAAGACAAAGTTGCCATTATACACTCACAACTGACTGCTCGCGAAAAAACGAACCAATGGTGGGCAGCATTTTCTGATGAAAAACCTATTCTAATTGGTGCAAGGTCGGCTTTATTTTGTCCAATTAAAGATATTGGCTTAATTATAATTGATGAGGAACATGAGCCTAGCTTCAAACAGGAAGAAAAGCTAAAGTACCATGCTCGTGACGCTGCTATAGTATTAGCGAAAATTCATGACTGCCCCATCGTTTTAGGGTCTGCAACACCTAGCCTAGAAAGCTACAATCAAGCAAAGAGTGGTAAATATATATATCACCAAATGAACAAAAGAGTTCATCAAGATGTTATGCCGGAAACTTTTGTAGTTGATTTAAAAAAGGAGCGGGAAACAAGAGAAATTGAAAATACAAATCATGATGATTTACCCTTTTGGTTAAGCCAAAAGCTATACGACCAAATTGGTAAAAGCTTAAATGCTAATAAACAATCTGCATTATTTTTAAATCGAAGAGGTGTTGCACAAATTGTGATGTGTCCAGACTGTGGCTTCGTTTATGAATGCCCAAACTGTGAGATTTCCTTAACTTTACATCGAAAAAAAGATTTAACTTGCCACTATTGCGATTATTCTCAAGTCCTAAAAGACCGCTGTCCATCATGCCAAAGTATTGAGATTAAGCCTCTTGGCATTGGAACTGAAAAAGTTGAAAGTGATATTAAAAAACTTTTTCCAAATGCAACTGTTGCCCGAGTCGACAGAGATAAAGTTTCCAATCGCCACCAATTAGAAGAAATTATTACCGGTATGGAAAATAAGAGTATTGATATTCTTATTGGCACACAAATGATAGCCAAAGGCTTAGACTTCCAACATTTACAAACTGTTGGACTTGTTTTAGCTGACGTCGCCTTTAACCTTCCAAATTTTCGCAGTAATGAACGAAGCTTTCAGCTTATAACTCAGGTCAGTGGACGTGCCGGTCGCAACAAAAATGACCCCGGTGTTGTGATTATACAGGCCTATAACACTGACCACCCTAGCATAACCCACGCTCTAAATAATGACTTTGCATCATTTGCCAAAGAGGAGCTTCAAATGCGCAACAGTGTAGAGTTTCCTCCAGCATCACGGCTTGCCTTAATTCGTTTTTCCAGCAGCCAACTGGACCAACTTGAAACTAGCACAACTCAACTTAAAAATTTCTGCGACACCTATTTATCACGCAGCGAATCTAAAGTAGCGGTTAGAATACTAGGCCCAAGTCAGGCTCCTTTATATAAGCTTAAGAATGTATATAGACATCAAATGTTAATTTTAAGTCCAGACCATCAGTCCATTCATCACTTTTGCAAATATTTAGTCCAGAATAAAAAGAAAATTTTTAGCACTCGAGTGAAAGTCTTAGTCGACATCGACCCAGTTAGCATGATGTAATACTAACTTATGGAAGATGACTTCGACGAGTTTTTAAAAAAACAAGAAGCTAATAGTGTAGACCCACTAGAGCCAGAATTTTCATTAGAAGATTCTGATATTGAATTTGGCAAATGTCCTCAATGCAAAGCTGAAACATTTGATTTATTACTTATTGAAGAATTCACTAAGCTCTCGCTCATTGAATCTGGAGTTGAGGTTAATTATGACTCTGTTTGCGCTGAGTGCATTGATGGATTTAACGATCAAATCACTTACGTGGGCAAAATGAAAGCCGAGCAAAAACAAAAAATGGAAATTTTACTCGCCAAATGGAATAACAAAATTGATTTTTTAAAAACTGGCCGCTCTTTAATGTCACAAAAAATTTATCCTGAAGCTCAAAAGTATTTTGAAGAGTATATTGAAATATTAGAGGCCGTATTTAATAACGGAAATGAAGGCATAACCCCAAAAATGATCAGCGAAGATCACCGAAAGCACGAGTCTACAATCATGTGCCACTTGTTATTTGATTTAGTATACATATATGACAAATATGAGCCTGGAACTGCTAAGCTTCAATATGCCTGCGATAAGCTCTGTGAATTCTTACCTTATTCTCGAGGACAGGGAGCCGTTGTAACTAAAATCCGCAAATATATCAAAAAAGCTAAAAATAAATCATTAATTAAACAACTATTTAATAACACCAAAAACTTAAAAAGCGGCTGCTTTATTGCAACGGCTGTTTTTGATGAGCCCTACTCTGTTGAACTCACTGTTCTAAGAAACTTCAGAGACCAAGCACTAAAAAAATACAAATTAGGCCGTAGCTTTGTTTATTACTATTACAAATACTCACCCTCTATAGCCAATAAGATTAGAAATAATTATTTTATTAAGACACCCGTAAAGTACTGCTTAAAATTTATTTCTTTTCTGCTTGTAAAGCTGAATTTCTAATTTTAATTTTGCCTTAAAAAAAACATTATTATATGTGCAATTTTTAATAATTCTTTCTTGGCTTATGCTGATCTGAAAATAAGGGGAAAACCAGCAATATTGCGTTGTCCAATACATATTCTTCTTGATCTTGAAGGACCTGGGTGTTGATATTTATACATGGCTAAACAAAATAAAAAAATATTCGACATCATAGTAATTGGCAACAACTGGACTGGGCTATCATTAGCTAACTCATTATCTAAAACTAAAAAGGTTGCTTTAATTAATTCTTTTAAAAATCAGAATGCCTACCAGGCTTCAGAAGAATTTTCAGGTGAGTTTGAATATTTACCAAAAAAAGAAACTAGTTTTGAAAAAATTAATTGGTTTTCAAATAAATATAATCTCGATATTCAACTTGTTGAAAAAAGCGTTACTCCCGTTACAATTGACTCTGGAAAATTAGTACAATTTTTAGGTTTCGGCGAGCGAGAAGGAAAATCTATTGATAGCCTCACTTGGTATAACGAGTCCGAGTCCATTCAACTAAACTTAAATAACCATGATATTAAAAATAAATTGATCTCATCATTTGAAGGTGAAATTTATGATAACTGTGAAGTTACAGAGTTACATATCAACGAAAGTAACGTTGAAACAATAACTCTCAATGGCCAAAAAAAGATCACTGCTAAACAAGTTATTTTTTGTGAGCCTCCAAACAAATTACTAGAGCTAATTGACCATAAAAATATTCCTGGAAAAATCAGACAAAAGATTACTAAAATTAAACCGTTGAGCTGCCTACAGATTATATACAAACACAATGATAGCTTTCAGCAGTCTGATGATTTACATTTCCTTATGGGAAACAAAGAAGACTTTGAGCCCTGCGTTGGCTATTTTTGGAAAAAAGATGAGGTTCAGTATTCTCAATGGATGCTATTAATGCCATCTGACCTAACTGAAGACATTGAAAAGGTTGGGTCTAATCTTAAAAATATTAAACGACAAATCAAACGAGCTTATCCAAACTTTTTTGAAAATATTGAGTTTGAAAAGGTTATTGTTAAAGACCAATCTCATGGCTTCATAGACTTAGAATTTAAAGAGTTTGGTAAGATTAAGGGAATTGATAATTTACTATGTGCATCGCCTTTATTTTCAAAAGAAAATGATTTACTGGCGGCCATTGAATTAAACCAAAGGTTAGAATCTCACCCATTTATGACTACTAATCACGAAAGCATCTAGACCCTTGCTCTGTTGAAAACAAACCTATTCAACTAGAGTTACAGGCTAATTGGTTCTCATAGATACGTCATTATTTAAGTGCCTAATATTATTAGATTTTTATGGTCTCTAAAAATTTTAATTCTGGCCTTTTAATATTGCTCTGTATTATGCTCTATGCTATATCTCATCCTAATTATTAATTCGCACCCGTGTAACATACTCTGGTCCTTTTGATTAAGGCTCAAATACATGGGGAGGCACAACCAGAGAGGTCGATATGGCACAAATAACAATGAAAGAAATGTTGGACGCAGGCGTCCACTTCGGGCACCAAACACATCGTTGGAACCCAAAAATGAAACCCTATGTATATTCTGCTCGTGGCGGAATTCATATCATCGATTTACAAAAATCAGTAATACGCGCAAAACAAGCTGCTGAATACGTTAAAGAAGTAGCTGCCAATGGTGGTCGCATGATTTTTGTTGGAACAAAAAAACAAGCTGTTATCCCAATAAAAGAAGCTGCAGCTGCTTGTAACCAATACCATGTTACTAAAAGATGGTTAGGTGGAATGTTAACTAACTTCACAACGATCAAAACTAGTATTGATCGCTTAAGAAAAATTGAGCGCATGAAAGAAAAGGGTGAGCTTGATTTCTTTTCTAAAAAAGAACGTTCAAAAATTGATAAAGAGTACACTCGCTTATGTGACTACCTAGATGGCATCAAAGACATGAAAGAAAGTCCAACAGCTATTTTTGTTGTAGATTTAAACAAAGAGCATATTGCTGTTGCTGAAGCAAAAAAACTTGGAATGAAAGTAATTGGTATCGCAGATTCGAATACTGACCCTAACGTGATTGATTATCCAATTCCGGGTAACGATGATGCTATTCGCTCTATTAAATTATTTAGTAATATGATTGCTGATTCTTATAACGAAGGTTCTAAAATCTGGGCTGAAAGAAAAGTAGTTATCGAAAGAGAAAATAAAGAAAACGCTAAAAAGCAAGCTGCTGAAAAGTCTAACGACAAAAAAGAAAGTTCTACAGATGGACCAGCTGTTTTCAAAAAAGCAAGTAAAGGACGTAAGTTTATTGCTGCCGGTACTGCTGAGGATGTTGAAATTGAGCTTGAGCTAAGCAAAAAAGGTAGTGCGATTGTTGATCAATCAGAAACTGAAACTACTGTTGCTAAAGAAACTGATACAACTACTGAAAAGAAAGACTCTTAATCTGAGTCTTTTTTATAAATCTTATTATTTTTAATTATTATGGTCCCTTAATTATAGGGCAAGGAGTATAAAATGGGTATATCTGCTTCTGCGGTAAAAGAACTTAGACAAAAAACAAGTGCTGGAATGCTTGATTGCAAAAAAGCATTAACTGAAACTGATGGTGACTTTGAAAAAGCTATTGAATGGTTAAGAACTAAAGGCTTGAGTAAAGCAGCTAAAAAAGCTGGCAGAACTGCAGCTGAGGGCTTAATCACTTCATACCTACATGCTGGTGGAAGAATTGGTGTTTTACTTGAAATCAACTCTGAAACTGACTTTGTGGCAAGGAACGACGAATTCCAAACATTTGTTAAAGACGTAGCAATGCATATCGCTGCAGCAGCTCCATCTTGTGTGAGCGAAGATCAAATTGATCCAGCGGCTGTTGAAAAAGAAAGAGCAATTTTAAAAGCAAAAGCTCTTGAAGAAGGAAAAAAAGAAGAATTTTTAGGTAAAATTTTAGATGGACAAATAAATAAATGGATGTCGGAGCAAAGCTTACTTAAACAAAAGTATGTTAAAAACCCTGATATTACTGTTCAAGATTTCTTAACTGAAAAAATCGCTAAGATTGGTGAGAACTTAGTTATTCGTAGGTTCGTTCGCTGGGAACTTGGTGAAGGCGTTGAGAAAAAAGAATCTATGAGCTTTGCTGAAGAAGTAGCTTCAGTTTCAAAAGCATAGGTTTATTTTGGCCGAGGCAACTTACAAACGTGTATTACTTAAATTAAGTGGTGAAGCTCTTGCTGGCGAAGATGGCAGCGGAATTTCACCTAAAGTTATTAGTCAATTTGCAGAGGACATTAAAGAGGCACATGACTCTGGTGTTCAAATAGGTATTGTTATTGGTGGCGGAAATATCTTTCGTGGTATCGCCGCCTCAGCCCAGGGCATGGATAGAGCAAGCTCTGATTATATGGGTATGCTTGCAACTTGTATTAATAGCCTTGCATTACAAGATGCTTTAGAAAAGTTTAACGTAGACACTCGAGTTCAATCGGCTATTGAGATGAATGCTATTTCAGAGCCCTATATACGCCGAAAAGCTATTCGCCACTTAGAAAAAGGGCGAATAGTTATCTTTGCAGCTGGTACTGGAAATCCTTATTTTACTACCGATACCGCAGCAGCACTTAGAGCTATGGAAATTAATGCAGATGTAATCTTAAAGGCTACTAAAGTTGATGGTATTTTTGATAAAGACCCAATGACTAATGATGATGCTGTATTATTTGATCAAATTAATTACATTGATGTATTAAATAAAAACTTAAAAGTTATGGACTCCACTGCAATTAGCTTATGTATGGATAATAAATTACCAATTAGAACCTTCAACTTAACTGTTAAAGGAAATACTGCAAAAGCAATCCGTGGCGAAAGAATTGGAACACTTGTAGATTAAATTAAACCTGGGAGATAATAATGGAAGAAATCAAAGCAACAGCCTCAGAATCTATGGAAAAAGCAATAACTTCATTGCAAAATGAACTTAAAAAAGTTCGTACTGGTCGCGCTCAAGTTTCTATGCTTGATGCCGTTATGGTTGACTATTACGGAACGCCAACAGCACTTAATCAAGTTGCCTCTGTGTCCTGCCCAGATGCAAAATCATTTTTAATCGCTCCTTGGGAAGTGAATGTTTTAAAAGATATTGAAGCAGGAATTATTAAATCGAACCTGGGCATGAGCCCTCAAAATGATGGTAAAGTTGTTCGCTTAAGACTGCCCGACTTAACTGAAGAGCGTCGTAAAGACCTCGTAAAAAATATTAAAAAAATTATTGAAGATGCTAAAATATCAATTCGCATGGCTAGACGTGACGCCAATGATCTCTTAAAGAAAAAACAAAAAGATAAAGAAATCAGTGAAGATGAACAAAAAAAATCTATGGCAGATATTCAAACAACAACTGACGACTATGTTAAAAAAGTTGATGCTATTGGTTCGGAAAAAGAAAAAGAGCTTCTTACAATTTAAATGTTACTTCCTGATCACATTGCAATAATTATGGATGGCAATGGCCGCTGGGCCAAGCAGAGAAAGCATAATCGCTTTTTCGGGCACATTCGTGGCGCTAAAGTTGCCTATAGTATTATTGAAGAATGCGCGAAGATTAATTTAAAATATTTAACTTTATATGCCTTCAGCACTGAAAACTGGAAGCGTCCAAAAACTGAAGTTTCTTTATTAATGTCATTACTACTTAAGCATCTCGCTAAAGAACAAAAAAAATTAATGGATAATAATATTTCATTTCACACTATTGGAAATACTCAGGAACTTCCTATCGAAGTTCAAAAATTACTCTCCGAAACTTACGAAGTGACAAAAAATAATACCGGAATGAAGTTAACTTTTGCATTAAACTATGGTGGCAAACAAGAAATCATTAATGCAACAAAAGAAATGTACAAAAGTATTGAGGACGGAAAAATTAAGGCTAGCGATATTAACCAGGACCTGTTTAATAGTTATTTACAGTCTTCTTTCCTTCCTAACCCAGACTTAATTATTAGAACTAGTAATGAACAACGACTCTCAAATTTTTTCCTATGGCAAGCCGCTTACAGTGAATTTTATTTTTGCGAAAAGTTTTGGCCTGATTTTGATCTTAGCGACTTAAACAATGCTATCGATAGTTTTAACAACAGAAGCCGCCGATTTGGAAATATTGATTCTAAATTAAGTGATCCCCCTTCCCCGAGAGTACATCAGTGAATAAAGACCTCGCTGTAAGGGCCACCTCCGCCATTATTTTTATTTTATGCACCTTCGGCATTTATAAACTACGAGGCACCGATGGCCTATCAATTTTAGGTCTTGTGATCGTTGTGATTGGCGTGTTTGAATACTCAAAAATGTTTTTCGCCAATGACCTTAAAGTACGATCATTATTTTTAACTATTTCTGTACTTAGCCTACCCGTTTTCTTTTCTTTAGTTTCTCCGAAAATTATCTTTTTATCTTTAATTCTATTTTCTTTGGGAACTTTTGTAATTTATAGAAAATCTGAAGATGTTCATCAAATACATAGAACTATTTCTTTATTGTTTACTGGATATTTTTATACTGTAGTTTTTCCATTGTTTTTGTTTAATATCCTATCCATTCAAGAGCTTGGTTTAAAACTATTTATTAGTACGCTTATTATTACTTTTTCTTGTGATATTTTTGCCTATGTCTTTGGACGAGCTTTTGGGAAAAAATTAATATTACCTTCTGTTTCCCCTAAAAAAACATTTGCTGGGGCTTTGGGCGGCCTTACAGCAAGCACTATCTCCTCTTTTCTTTTACTTACTCATTTTTTTGATATCACCACACCAATTTACAGCATAATTATTGGTCTTGCCTGCGGAATAGCGACACAAACTGGAGATTTTTTCGCATCCTCACTAAAGCGTATTTCTGGCGTTAAAGATTCCGGCAAAATTATGCCTGGTCATGGTGGGGTGCTAGATCGCTTTGATGGCTTGTACTTTTCTGGTCCAGTTTTCTATATCATTTTTGAGTTATTTAATATCTCTATGCATTAGGCCTTTAGTGAGGTATTTCGCCTGCCCATAACCCTTCCTAATTGCTGATTTCTCATTCTCGACTCTAGTTTATATCATTTTAATTAAGCTACACTTAAGACAGTTAAAGAGTTATTATCTCTATATGGAAAGTATAATAAATTTTGTAATATCTAGTATTTCATATGTTGGCCCATTTATAATCCTCATGGGAACATTAATTTTTATTCATGAAATGGGTCACTTTCTCGTAGCCAAATATTTTGGCGTAAGAGTTGAAGTGTTCAGCCTTGGATTTGGTAAAAGCTTATACCAATTTACTCGCGGAGACACTACGTACAAACTCTCAATGATTCCTTTAGGTGGGTATGTAAAAATGTTTGGGGATGACCCGACGGCTGAATTAGTCACAGAGGAGCAACAATACTCCTTTCTACACAAACCCGTCTGGCAAAGGATTGCGATTGTACTTGCTGGCCCATTAATGAATTTTTTCATAGCCATACCAATATTTGCCTTAATACTAGCACTGGGATACAAAGCTCCAGCCAATATTGCTGGCGATATTAAACCCAATACTCCTGCTTATACAGCTGGTTTTAGATCTGGTGATGTAATTACACAAATCAACAATGTGCCTACACAAAGCTGGATTGATGTTGAAAAAACTATTTCTAAAAATTTTAATAAAACTTTATCCTTTGCAGTTAAATCTGTTGATGGAGAAAATAAAAGTATTTCAGTTGATGTACCCAAAGAGGACAATAAACAGCTGTTTGGGCTTAGTAAATATGTTGGGAAAATTGATGGCCTTTCTGCTCTTAGTAAATCTACGCTTGTTGGTGTTAAATCCGGAAGCGTTGCTGCCAACTCTGGGCTTAAAAGCTTAGATCAAATTCTTAAAATTAATAATGATGAAGTTTCATACTGGAGAGAAATTGAGCCATTATTAAAGAAACACCAAAATGCAGGGATCACCCTGACTGTTAGATTATTTAATCAGAATAAAGAGAACCCTGAGCGAACTGTTAAGCTACAATCGGCTTACCCAATTAATGGCATGAGTATCTCTGAGTCTATTGGGCTTGAGGATACTGCCAAGTATATTTCTGGAGTTGTGGAAGGATCTCCTGCCGCTGCTGCTGGATTAGTTGGTGGTGACAAAATACTCTCTATAAATGGTACGAGCATAAATAACTGGAAAGATATTTTAAATATTATTAAGAGCTACAAAAAAGGGGACAACCCACTAGCTGTTAATGTAATTAATAGTGACCCACAGTATGGACGATCCACTGAAGCTAAGGTCATTAATATTACTCCTAAAATGACTGAGCTAATGAATAGTAAAATGCAAGACGAGAACCGTTTTACCGTTGGCATTTATGCTGATAACACAATTGGTGCAAATAAAATTGTACAAGTTCAGTCAAGCAACCCAATTAAAGCTTTATCATATGGATTTACACAAACTGTGGACATGACAAAGCTTCTTGCAATTGGCATATACAAATTAATTACTAATCAAGTTTCTACCCGAAATATTTCAGGCATGATTACAATTGGTAAAATTGCAGGTGACTCTTATAAAGCTGGAATTGATTCATTTTTAAGAATTATGGGTTTGTTATCTGTAAACCTTTTTCTCCTCAATTTACTACCTATCCCTGTTTTAGACGGTGGCCACTTATTATTTTTTACAATTGAAGCTATAAAAGGATCACCAATTAGTCTTAAAAAAATGCAAATGGCACAGCAATTTGGATTTGTTTTACTAATGTCACTGATGATTTTTTCTCATTATAACGATATTAAAAACCTTATTAACCCACCTTGGTAATATGATTGTACTTTCTCTTGATACTAGTTCAAATGCCGCCAGTCTTGGGCTTTTTAAAAAGTCTGAGACATCTAGTGAGTGTCTTTATTTAAAGCATTGGGAAAAAAATCGCTCCCACAGCGAAGTTATCACTATTTACTTTAGTGAGGCTCTTAAAGATAATAATTTAAAAACTGAAGATGTTCAGTTAATTTGCCTCGGCAAGGGGCCTGGTAGTTTTACTGGAATTCGCGTCGCTTTAAACTTTACCAAAACAATCTCTTACGCTCATAATATCCCAGTTTATACAGTAAACTCTTTACTCCCCATTGCATTTAATAATTCTAAATTACACACTCAATTGCTTGTAATTAATAATGCGTTTAGAAATATGGTTTATGGTGCAGGATTTTCATCAGATCCATTCAAGCAAATTATTCAACCTTTTGCAGCTGAACCAATTAACATTGCAAAGCATTTATCACAGTTTGATCCGAATAATAAAATTTTAGTTTTGGGCAATGCCTTTAACTTATATAAAGACTTATTTACTGCATCTGATCTTGAGCGTTTTATTATCGACGAAGACTCTCAATCAAAAATTTGCGCTGAAGCCATATTTAGTTATTACCTTCAAGACAAAAGTCCAGATCACAAACAGTGGAATGAAATTGTTCCCCTCTATATCCGTGGCTCAGAGGCTGAAGAAAAACTAAAACTAAAATTATCAAATAGTTAGTGAAATAATTAATTTCTAGGGCGTATTGACGTTTCACTTAGTCATCTAAGACCCTATCTAGGCTTAGCTTCTTCGCTGAGATTAAACTTTTAATCCTCGAAGTGACTTTGCCACAACTCCGGTTAAAAATTTAATCTCAACTCAAATCTAAACCTATCTAGTATCTTAACTAACTAAGTGAAACATCAACACGCCCAAATTTTATAAAGAACTCTTCCAATTTATTGCAAATTATTGTTACAATAATAAGGTTCCAAGATGGAGCGTTTTAACTAGGATTGTTATGCAAGAAAAATGGGATTTAAAAACCTATTGTGAAATACTTGGAGTTTCTGAAAACTCCCCTCAGCATATAATTCATGCCGCTTATTTAAATGCTCGCAAACTTTACTCACAAGACAATCCAGAACTCAGCAATTCTTTTTCAAAGGCTGAAGCTGAAGAATTAGAACGGTTGGTTGAAGAGGCCTTTGCCGTACTAGGTAATTATAGCATGCGCGCATTTTATCAGAGAAAAAACGAGCTAAAAACTGATCAAATTAGCTTTGAACCTTCAGCCTTATCTCCCATAGAAACTCAGCTACCTAAAGGTGTTAAAACCACCGCTGTTAGTACTTATCGTGTTGATCCATCATTTGAGGAAGAAATCAAACAAGCACAGGTATTTGATGGCTCTACTTTGAAGAGAATTCGCGAATATAAGTGTATCTCAATTGATCAAATCTCTACTGCTACCAAGATAAAATCTACATATGTTAGGTCAATTGAAGATAATAATTTCAATGCACTTCCCGCTCCAGTGTATACACGTGGGTTTATAATACAAATTGCAAAAACACTTGATCTGCCACCAGAAGAGGTTGCATCTTCGTATATGTGCCAATATAAAAATACTCATGAACCTAGAGTATAGTAATGAACAGATAGTTATCACAGAAGAGAATTCTAATCTTCGCGCCGATAAAGCGATTATATTTCATGACTCAATACCAAGTCGCTCTAGTGCCAGTAAATTATTTCACCTTGGCCTTGTTACAATGAATAACAAGCCACTTAAACCTTCATATATAACTCAAGAAGGCGATGTTATTCATTTACAGATTCCACTGGCAGCACCTTCAACACTTCAGCCCTATGACTTCAAATTAGATATTATTTTTGAAGATGATGACCTCATTGTTATAAATAAACCTGCTGGCCTAGTAATGCACCCCTCTCCTGGCCACCACATGGACACTGTAGTAAATGCCTTACTCAATATGAATATAAAACTATCTATGGGCTTTAATGAGCAACGCCCTGGCATAGTTCATAGAATTGATAAAGACACTTCCGGCCTTGTTGTTGTAGCTAAAAATAATATTGCCCATGAATTCTTAGCACAGCAATTTAAGGATAAAACTGTTCACAGGGTTTATTATGCAATCACTCATGATGATTTTAAAATCGAAAAAGATACAATATCTACCCATTTAATTCGTCACCCAAAAGATCGCAAAAAATATTCAATAGAACGGATTGTTGAAGGCAAAGAACCAACTGGAAAATTTGCTATCACTCACTATGAGGTCCTTGATTATAGCAAAGGGTTGTCTTTAGTTAAATGCCAGCTTGAAACTGGAAGAACACATCAAATACGCGTACATCTTGCTGAAAACCATCACCCCATTATTGCTGACCCCATTTACTCATCATCTCGCTGGGTCAGTAAAATTAAAAGTAAGCATGTTAGAAATTATATTAATGAGCTTAATGGGATTGGCCTCCATGCCAAAGAGTTGGGGTTTATTCATCCAACCAGTAAGGAAAAAATTATGTTTAATTCCAATTGGCCAGATAGGCTACAAGGGCTAATTGATTTGTTAGGCTGGACTAATGAATAAAGTTGTTACCCCAGAATATATTTCAATAAAAAATCCTGAATATACAGTTTTATGGGGAAATAAATTTTTTAACATTGATAAATATACTAAAGAAAACAATATTGCATCTACTGGTTTTTGTGAACAATTCCATTCTGATATTATGCTTGAATCAACTGTTGGGCCTGGTCCTCGCTGCGATGCTATTTATACAAATAAAAAAAACCACGCCCTAGTGATTAAAACTGCAGATTGCGTACCTGTGCTTGTAAAGCATCAAGATTATATTATTGCGCTTCATGCTGGTTGGCGTGGAGTCTGTGATGAAATACTACTAAAGCTTAATAAGTTTTCTCCTGACAGCACTACCAGAGCCTATATTGGGCCACATATTGGCAAAAGTAGTTATGAGGTTGACTCTGATGTTATTAATAAAATTATTAACAAAAATAAAAATCTTCAAAGTATAGAAAGTGAATTTGCAATACCAAAGCAAGATAAATACTTATTAGACCTAAATATGCTCGCTCAATTACAATTAGCTCAGGTAGGAATCCATAAAGAGAATATTTACACAGAAACTATTGATACTCTTACTGACCTAAACTGGAACTCCTATCGTAGAGATCATGTTAATGCTGGCAGAAACCTTAGTTTAATTATTCAACACTAACCCCTAGACCACAGGGTGAATCTCTTTGTATATTTTCTTGTCGTAAGATAAATTATTACTTATGAAATCAAAAATTTTTATTATTCTTTCAGCTATACTACTTTGTCTTTCTGGGGTTATAGCCTTCAGCCCTAAAGTGCAAAAAAAAATATCAGACCGCTTCACTGAAACAGACCGTAAAGTACTTACAGTTTTATCTGCAAACTTAATTAATAACGGAAATGATTTTAAAATACTTAAAGTTAGGGAAAATAACCAATTAAAAATTGAAGTGTTTACCTTTGATAACAAGAAAAAAAAACACTCATTAGTTGATCAAGTTGTTTTAAAATATAAACAAGACGGTTTTTATAAGTTTGGCACTGAAGCCACAAATCTATTCACCCATGATTTAAATAATGATGGAATTTTAGAGATCATTGCTCCAACATTCTCGCCAAAATTAAAGCCTCACCTTAATATTGTAAGTTTAAACCCAACCTCTATGAGCCTTGAGTGGAGCAATCAAAATATCTTAGGGTATTAATTTTTTAGTCACTCGTGAACTATTTATAAATTAAAATTGTTACTACTCGGAACTTCAGAACACGATCGCATCGTCCAATGGGGACGTTTCGTTACAATTTTTTTCTTTATTTATATCGCCCTTACATGCACTTCGTGCATTCGGGCTAA
>CALLBC010000068.1 GCA_938001965.1 uncultured Bdellovibrionales bacterium
CCTAAACTGTGGCTACAGTCAGTTTGGCTCTCACGACAAATGCCTAGAGCATAATTATTTTGAAGCCATGCAATTAGAGCATGAGCTCGACAACTACTTACTAGAGAACGAATTAACTGGTGAGGAATCTCTAAAAAACAAAAAAGCTATCTAAATATGAATAGGCTTTCAGAAAAAAAAGCAGTGCTAAAAATTAGCAATGCTATGAGGCAAATCATCTACTTGTTGCTTGGTGGTTATGAACAATCTCATTTTAACAACAATCGATTGCAACAAATTACAAAAATACAGCCATGGGGCAAATTATATTAATCTTTGGGAGGGTTATATGAATTTATATTATTACGATCACCTAAACTTTGGAATCTATGAGGGTGAATTTAAAAACAAAGAACTTAACGAACTAAGCCGATTAGGCAACGCTATATTACTAGATAACAACCGCTACTACACTCTTCGCTTTAAAAATATACCAGGGAAAACTTTTTACTTAATAAGAAATAATAAAAGACTCGGAAAGTACTTAATTTTTGAAAAGAAAATTGGAAATTTTAAATTTGATAAACTTGTTGGCAGAGCCACACTTCAAAATCATTTAAAAGAACATATGGAAATCACAATGCTTAAACATGGGTTTAGAGCATATATGAGCCTTTTACCTGAAAACGCTCACCAAAATACCAATAAAGGAAATTACTAAAATGAATAAAAAACATCTTAAATCTATTTTAATATTTGCGGCTATAGCATTACTACCCACTTTGGGTTTTTGCAGTGTCGAATCAACACTTAGTGCAATACAAAGCAAGCTAACATCAACTATTTTACCACTAGTCGCAATACTCGGACTTGTGTTTGCTGCATTCTCGTTTATTACAGGAAACGAAAATGCAAGGTCCCACCTAAAGCTTGCAATATTTGGAGTTATCATCGGCTTTTCAGCACCTAGCATTATTGCCTTCTTACGTGGCTTAGTTAATTAGGAGCAAATTATGGGACTCAAAACAACACATGTAAGTAAATGTCTTGATAAAAAGCTATTGGTCATGGGCTATGAAGTTCCAGACCTACTAGCTATTTTTTTACTTTTATCAGTTCTTAACCTTACATTCGGACAATTTGGAGCCAAATTTTTTAGTGTTTGGCTACCAACAATTATTTTTGCTCTTGTTTTACGTTATAGCAAGCGAGGCAAACCTAATAATTATTTAATTCACTATTTAAGGCATAAGCTTGGACCAAAGAAACTTTGTGCGTTTAGTGAAAGCATTAAATGGGAATCACCCAATGAGGAAATGAATGATTAAACCAATTTTAAGTGAAAATTTACAAATATGGGGCTTTGAAGACGATTTAACACTTTTTAGTGATGGGTCACTTGGCTTTGCCCTTGAATGTATACCAAAAGATATTACCTGCTATAATGACAACGGCATTAATGACCTATCATCAAGGCTCTGCCAATTATTGAATGGCCTTCCTACTGGTATAGATATCCAATTTTTACAAGAGATAAAGCCTGGAAATAAAAATATTATTGATTCACACTTATCATTAAAAAAAGAAAACGATGATATACTATTAAATAGCTTACTCAACGAGAGAGTTAAAAGGTTTAAAGACCTTGATGATAGCGGAAGACTCCCCTTTCATGGACTTAAAATATTTGTGCGAAGGCCTTTAAAGAAAAAAGTATTATCTAAGTTAAAGCTATTTCAAAAAACAAATAATTTTGAGAAAACTGCCATTGAAAAAATGCAGGCTGAAGCCAGTGAAACAAGAAGGCTTCGTAATGATTTAATAGGATCTCTTTTATCAATAGATATTAATACTCAATTAATTAGCTCTAAAGAGTTAGCAAAAATTATCTATGAGCAGTGGAACCCAGCAAGAAGCAATGTACTCAACGATTATGATCCTGAAAACTTTAGGGATTCTATTCTTTTTACAGACATTGAAATTAAAGAGAATCATTTTTTAATGTCCAACTTTCATCATAAGGTAGTTTCTCTAAAGCTTCTACCTGATCAAACCTTTGCTTCAATGAGCAGGGCTCTTCGTGAGCTTCCCTTTGCTTCAAGACTATTTTTGTCAATCCATGTACCTGATCAACAAAAAGAGATTGAATCATTACAAGCAAGTCGCCGTATAGCTTACTCTATGATTTCTGGTAAAAAAGGTGCTAGAGATATTGATAGTGAAGCAAAACTGCAAGACCTAGAAACTTTACTTGAAGACATGGTTACAAGCGGTGAAAAAGTCTTTCATGTCAGTTTAAATGTGGTTTTAACATCAACTGACTTGAGCGATCTTGATGACCAAGTTTCGCAAACTATTATGCGACTACGTGATTTATCAGGAACAGAAGGGATGGAGGAAACTGTAGCTTGTTTTGAAGTGTTTAAAGAGCTCTCTGTTCCGAACGCACGAGGCACAATAAGAAAAAAACGACTGAAGACTTCTAATTTAGCTGATTTTATACCTATTTACGGACCATGGAGAGGCCATAAACAAGCTAGTCTGCTACTTAAATCAAGAAGAGATAGCTTAGTTGCTTTTGACCCCTTCAGCCAAGACCTTACTAATTATAACCAAATCATCAGTGGTGGTTCAGGGAGTGGTAAATCCTTCTTAGCAAATACTTTACTCTTACAGATGATGAAAGAAAACCCAAAGGTATATATTGTTGATTTTGGGGGCTCTTACAAAAAGCTTTGTAATAATTTAGATGGTCAATACGTACCACTTGAAGTTAATACTGACATTGCTATTAAC
>CALLBC010000069.1 GCA_938001965.1 uncultured Bdellovibrionales bacterium
AAAATGAGTTTCTGAACAGCCAATAGATAGTAGCCCAATAAGTGCAAATAACGTGAGTTTTAACATAATCCCCCCCCGAGGTTTAATCTAATCAGTGTATTAAAATGCAATACTATTGCCAACTTTTGTCACTTTGAAACAATTATTAGGGGCTTAGGCTGAAAAGGTATTTTACAGTTGTTTAAAAAAAGAACACTATCTCATTATGAGATAGGGCAGCTTTTGATCTAATCTATACCTAACAATCTATTTCCTAAAAATATAAGCTTTAAACGAGTCTCTAAACTCTTTACGCTTAAAAAAGAATATTGAAAATAAAAATGTAAATATTAGTGCTGTGGTAAATAAGGATTCTACTGATGTTATATTAATCTTTGTAAGGTAAATAATAATTAAACTCACTATTACCATAAACAATGCATTCATTACATTATTGATAGCAATAACCCTAGATAAAGTCCCTTTTTTTGCTTGCTCTTGCACATAGGCATATAAAGGAACAATATATATCCCCCCACTAAATGAGATCATAAAAAAATCTATTAACGAGCGATACGATGAGCTACTAGAAATAAACTCTGTAAAAGTAATTAGCTGTTCACGAGAAATGACCACCCCTTTATTGGACATATAAAAATCAAAGGAAAAAATTAAAATACCCAATGCTCCCAGCGGGACTAAACCCAGCTGTGCTTTGTGCCCTGACAAATAGCCACTCAATAAAGACCCAACACCAATCCCAAATGTGAACATGGCTAAAAATAAAGTCACCACGGACTCATCCACAAATAAAATTTTCTGACAAAATGTGGGCAAAACAGTTAATAAGCCTGCCCCAAAAAACCAAAAGCAAGATATAAGCACAACAATATTAAAAACTTTCCACTGCCCAGAAAGAATACGAAATAATTTTATATGACCACCAAATATGTTGTAGCCAATTTTTAACTCCATCCCCTTTTCTTTATTTAATGGCTGCATAAGGCTTAAAATAATTCCAGCAATTGATACCAGGCAGAGAATTGATCCATACAATTGCCATGAGCTTACCTTAGATAGCATCCCGCCGCCGATCGTACCAATAAGAATGGCTAAAAATGTTCCAAACTCCACATACCCCGTAGCGCTAGACAAATTTTTAGTTTCAACTAAATTAGGAATTATACTAAATTTAACCGGGCCAAAAAATGCAGACTGCACTCCCATTAAAAATACACTGATTATTAATACTAAATAATTATTATTATAAAAACCAAAAGTGGCTAAAAGCATTATGACTAGCTCTATATATTTGGTCACCCTCATGACCTTCACTTTACTATATTTATCTGACAACAAGCCCGCATAAGGTGAGAATAAAACATAAGGCAATATAAAAATAGCGCCCACAAGGGCAATCAGAGTTTGAGAATTTAAGCCATAAAGCTCAATCCCTTTATAGGCAATTAAAATAACTAGTAAGTTTTTTATAATATTGTCATTCATTGCACCAAGGAACTGTACCCAAAAAAATGGGGCAAATTTTTTATTTACAAAAATACTATTTAGTAAGTTCATAGTCCCTCTTAATATGGTGAAATATTTCGAGCACCATTGACCTATCTTTTTTTAAGGTAATATCAAAAATGGCTTTTACAATCTCTTCGTAAGTTTTATTGATGCCTTCTGCTTTTAATAAATGATCTACGTATCTTGCAGTGCGGTCAATAAGTTTACCATTACTAGGGCTTACCCATGTCATTAAATTATTCTCATAACGCCTTAAGCGCCCCATAATTAAGGTTGAATGTGCATTTAATAAAAACTTTAACAACACCTGCTGCCAATGGTAATGAATTGCCTTAGGCACAGGCACATTATAGCTAAGGCCATTAAGCTCCCATGAAATGCTTTCAGCTAATAAATCAATATTAAAACTATTTTTTGAAGGACTCATGGCCTCCCTTTTATCAATTGCATTTTGGCTAAAATCAAAACCTTGCAAATAACTTTGCGACACCCTGGCAATGGAGTCTTGCCAGTCCAGCGCCTTGGGCTTTCTATAGAGTAGCTTTTCCCAGGCATCCATAGAGCTAGAAGCTCCTTTAATGCAAATATAACATAATGATAAAGGCAGAGTCAGTTCATCAGGGTGTTCAAAAGGCTTCATACTAAAGGTTGGCGCCCGTTCAGTGGTATCAGTGAAAGTATTTAATGCTAAGCGTTCGTCAACATAATAAGTTAATCGACCAAAGCTCACATAAATACCCGCCTCTTTTTTTATAAACTCTTCTAAAAAGCTAATATCTAAACTTTCAAAATAGTTTTTAAATTCACCAAGCTCCTTCATTGAGTCCTCTGGGTTTTCCATAAAAAGAGCCATTGAAATAAAAATTTGCAAAATACTACTGGCTTGCATTCTTGTGCTTCCAGCCACTGCCATAGAGCCACAATATAGCTCAATCGGCTCTACCATTTCATTTTCAATAACTTTTTTAGAACGCTCAATATTATCAACTAATAACTGAGTAGGATTACAATACAAGTAATAACTTTTATGCTTTGAAATCTTTGTGGCCTCTAGTGTTGCACCAATAACTATGGGTGTCTCACCGCCTTCAGTGGAGCTTATTAATAAATCTTTTTCGGAAAAACCTAGATCTCTTAAATGTCTAGCCCCGTATTCCACTTGATCTTCAAAGCCTTCAACTGATTGCACTAAAGCTATGTCTCCTCCAGACATAAATGACATAACTTTCCCCACTTTATCTGGGTTGACTTGGTTCCATATGCTTTCAATAAGCAAAGATAAACGTCCGGTGGCTCCACAGCCAAACAAAAACACCCGTCCGCCATCAGCGAACACCTGCCTAATTTTTTTGGATAAACCCTGCAGCTCTATATTTTTTTCTTGTAAAACACTAAGCACATTCACATCTAAGCTTTTTAAAACTTGTATAGCTTTGGGCAAATTATTTTTAGATAATTCGGATAACTCCCAAGTTTTTGCATGAGACTTTTCTGTTGGCAAAAACCCTAATTTAAATTTATGTGCCACTTTTAAATAATCTTCACTGCTTTCAAAACCTAAATCCATGGCCATATTCTAACACTCCATTTATGCTTATTAACAGGACTAATTTATTAGAACTTCAACTTGCAGCGCACCGTCCAATAAGGATAGATGCAATACAATTTAAAACTTTTATATATCAGTCCAACTTGCTCTCCTTAAAAGTCTAGTTTCTAGTTCCACCTGTTATTTCAATGTGCCATTATACTCACATTCAGATAAAATTACTTCAAATAACAACTAGGAGATAACATGAGAACCACAGCTCGAAAAGTTGCAATTATAGGCGGAACACGAATACCTTTTTGTCGATCAATGGGTGCATATATGTCAGTGAGCAACCAAGAACTCCTTGGACATACTCTATCTGCTCTTGTTAAAAAATATAATTTAGAGCAAAAAGAAGTGGGCGAAGTTTGCTTAGGTGCTGTTATGAAACACGCCGCTGACTGGAACATGGCCAGAGAAGTGACATTAGGGTCCGGCCTTCACGCCAATACCCCAGCCTTTGATATTCAACAAGCTTGCGGAACAGGCCTAGAAGCCACAATCTTAATTGCCAATAAAATTGCCTTGGGCCAAATTGAATGTGGCATTGCCGGCGGCAGTGATACAAACAGTGACCTCCCCATTGTGTTTGGCAAAAAATTTAGGAACATGCTTTTGAAAACTTTTAAAAGCAAAACTATGATGGATAAACTAAAAATTTGGTCTAGCCTTAGACCAAAAGATCTGAAGCCAGTTGTTCCGGCTGTGAATGAGCCAAGGACTAAAATGTCTATGGGGCAGTCTTGCGAACAAATGGCACAGACCTGGAACATCACCAGAGCGGATCAAGACCAATTGGCTTATGAAAGCCATCAAAAAGCTAGCAAAGCCTATGAAGAAGGCTTTTATAACGACCTCATAGCGCCATTTAAAAAAGTTGAGAAAGATAATAATATGCGCCCAAGCACCAGTGTTGAAAAACTAGCAAAATTAAGAACTGTTTTTGATCGCAGTGATAAGGCCACCATGACTGCTGGAAATAGTACGCCTCTAACTGATGGCGCTTCAGCAGTTTTCCTATGCAGTGAGGACTATGCTAAGGCCAATAACCTACCAATCCAAGCCTATTTCACCTTTGGCCAAACTGCTGCTATCGATTTTGTACATAATGAAGGCCTCTTAATGGCCCCAGCTTACGCCGTACCTAAAATGTTAAAACAGGCAGGTCTTGAACTACAAGACTTTGATTTTTACGAAATTCATGAGGCCTTCGCAGCCCAAGTGCTATGCACTTTAAAAGCGTGGGAGTCAGCTGACTTTTGCAAGAAAAAGTTAGGCTTAGACCAGCCACTGGGGTCCATTGACCGCAACAAGCTTAACATTAAAGGTGGCAGCCTCGCTCTAGGCCACCCTTTTGCTGCTACTGGAGCGAGGATAGTAAGCAGCCTGGCAAAAATTATTAATGAAAAAGGCTCTGGCCGTGGACTCATATCCATCTGCACAGCCGGCGGTATGGGTGTTACTGCTATTATAGAAAAATAAGTGACAAATTATGCCCTTATAGCGACTAAAGAGTCTACATTCTTGCTTATAAACTAACCTATGCGAACTCATGTTGGAACTGGAGTTGCACTACTATGGCTATAATGAGCCATCCAATATTTAAATTTTTTGCTATATCACTAATTAGCTTCCTTGCTATGGCTCAAGCCAGTGCTGAAGTTAATGTTACACATTACAAAGGACAAGCTAAAATTACAGCCGATAGCTGTCATGAACTCAGCAAAGAGATAAAAGCTTTAAAAACATTATCAAACAACAAAAGCATTGCAGATGAGTCTCTTTTTCAAGTGGATAAAGGCGGAAAGTGCTCCACAAAAGGAAACCCATTACTTCCCAGTTTATTTGCAAAACTCAACAATCAATCTGCTCTTATTGATGGACCAAATTGCTGGAACTTCGCTTTACGGTCAGCCGGACTTGTCAAAAGCTTACGTTACACTGAGCCTGGAGAAGTAAACTCACTACTAAACTCTCAAATGTGTAAATCTGTTCCAAATAACAAAGTACAGCCTGGCGACCTTGCCTTTGTTAAGAACTCCTTTGGTGAGCACATTCATGCCTATGTCTATATTACTCCAAACATTTTATTTGCCAAGCATGCACAAACAGCTATGTATAATTTTAAACTTATGCCCATGAAAGAAATGCTAAAGTCCTACGAACGCACCCGCCACTGTCAAATTAAAAACTTACATCACAAGGATTGTTACAACCACACCGTTTACTTTAGGTGTGAGAGCTTTGATTCTTATACCAAAAAAATTAACTTCAACAAAAAAGCTCCATCCACTGCAAGCCTGTTTGATTACATTGATGAAATTGAAACTACTCTTGAGCCCTTAGTCATTAACCCTGATTTTAAGATGCACAATTTACCTAAGAAAAACACTGAACAGTCTGAACTTTATAAAAAAATTGCTGACCGATTAGAAACGTTGATAGCGCTGACTACAATACTATCACAATACAGTAGCTTTGATACGTTCTCGCAGAGTGATTTGACTAAAGCTGAACAGTACTTCTTCCAAAGACAAGCCAGCATGCGAATTCAATCAATATATGCCAGTGCTCATGGATTATTAAGAAATACATCCCAAAGACGTAAGATGGATAAGTCATTATACAAAGACTTCAAAAATGCATTAAAACACTTTCAATCAAACAACAAATGGTCTCAATCAGACTTCCAACCTTAAATTTAATTTATAATAGTATTTTTTATTATATCTTCTAAAAAATTCTTTTCCAGATAATGAAGGGATAATTTTTTAATTGGCTCAACTTTATCCCTACCCACCTCACTGCCTGTTGGCATATTATCCAAACAAAAGACAGACGCACCAACAAAAAACACTAAGTAAGTCATCTGTCTTAAACCTGACAAATACACTTCTTTCTGTTTATAAAAGTATTTTCTTGTTAATAAAACAAACATAAGCACAATCAAAGTGATCAACAACAGCCTTGGTATTAAATGAGAAGA
>CALLBC010000070.1 GCA_938001965.1 uncultured Bdellovibrionales bacterium
TCAAACTCAGCTCTCACTTGGTCCATGTCAGCGTCTTTCACTTGGGCAATAATTTTAAGGAGCTCATCGCGGCCTAAAGTTCCTGAGTGTCTAAAAACCTCTAGTTGCTCCCGGATAATCATAATGGTGGGAATGCTTCTAATGCCAAAATAGGCTGAGAGTTTTTGCTCTGTTTCTGTTTCCACTTTTCCAAAAATTATATCTGGGTGCTGTTCAGACACGGCTTCAAAAGTGGGGGCAAACTGTCGGCAAGGTCCACACCAAACAGCCCAGAAATCTAAAACGACTATATCGTTATTTTGGTATATTTCTCGGAAGCTATCATCGGTTATATCCATTAATGGCATAATTATTATTCCTTTTAAAAGTAATTATTAATTTACGGTAGCGCTTTCAGCAGGGCCTTTGCCGTTGCAATTACCACAATTATTCTTAGAAAAAACAATTTTGTCTACTTCAAAACCATCTTCACGACCAGCGATAAAAACATACTTCTCACCAGTTGTAATTTGCACGGACCCTTTGTTTAGCCAAACCCATCTGCCGGCTGTATTAGTGCTAATATTTGTAATGTACTTTTCATTTTGGCCAGGACGGTCAGCAACCCCAGCATGTAAACTACCACTATCAGACTCCGTTCTATATCCTCTAATCCAGACACTATAACTACCTGAAGTTTTAAAGTTTACTCTGTAGTAAAGTTTTGGAGCAATAGAGGCGTTTGGCCAATGACTTAGGGCATGTGGAATTGCATTATTATTCCCATATAAGTTATCAGGAAGTAATTCAACATAGGAGTTGCCACTAGTATCAGCTAGGTGGGGTGGGTCCGGGTCGCATTTAAATTCATTGAATACTGAGTCCGCTCCACGAGTTAAAAAGACACCTTCTTTTTTTACACGCCTGGCCTCTGCATCAGACCAATAAGGTTTATCGCCAGCTGCTGCAATAATGTTTCTTATGGTTTTGTTGCCATCCACTTTTTTATCAATATCTTTTAGCTCTTGTTTGGATTGGGCACAGAGCTCTGCAAACTTAGGGTCTTGCTTGGGAGTAAAGTTTTGAGTGTGTGGCATCCACCAGCGCTTTCCTTTGTAAGCATTATTACCATAAGATTGGGTAACAAAGTGCTCAGCTTCAATCACAATTGTGCCACCACTTTCTTGGAAATAATAGTCTGTCTTTCTTTGCTCTTCAGTTTTGCCAACTAGAAATGGGTCGCCAGCAACAGGTGGTTGTTCTGGCTCTTCTGGTTGTTCCGGTTCCTCCGGTTTTTCAGGTTTTTCAGGTTCTTCTGGCTTTTCCGGCTCCTCCGGTTTGTCTGGCTCTTCAGGTTTATCTGGGTCCACTGGAGGAGTGTTTTCAATGGATGAAATATATGAGCTTAACACTCGAATATTTGTGGGGCTTAGGCCGCTAAGTTGTGTTAAATTCCTGTTATCAATATGGTCTTTTAAAGCAAGAGCAAGGTCATCAAGCTCATAACCATTAATTTTTGTGTCTGAGTTAATACCATTATCATGGCAGCTGGCACAGTTGTTCTGAAGTAAGTTTTCGCCTTGGTTTTTAGATAAGTTATCCAAGCTATCAAACTGAATAAAAAAGGAGGCGCTGTTATTTTCAAGGCTCGCAAGTTCAGTAACATTTATTTGTAAATCAATATTGTCATCACCATCACATCTTAAGGTGGTCGTAGATAGAGTGTTTTCAGTGACTGCACAGGATTGGTTGTTACTTAATTTCCAGCGAAGTTTGCCGTCAAGATCGTGGGAGTTTAAAGAAACCTCATAGGCTTGGCCTGTAATTAGTGTTTCACCTTTTTTGGTAGGGGCATAGCGGTTATTAAACTCATCTACGATAGTCATTTGAGGTTTGAAGTCAATGGAACTTGAGTTGTTAAGGCTACTTATTGACTCATTCGATGATTCAAACTCAGAGCAATTTTGAAAGCTAAAAACTAAAAAGATAAGTGCAATAATTATGAATAGAGTGTTTGATTTATTTGTCATGCTAGATTTAAAAATTTTATCCCCCAAGACTAAGGTTAGAACCCAATACTATATTATAATATAATTATATTGGTGCTAATACAATTAGAACTATTTTGAGGATTAAAGACTAACAGTTTTAAATCGCTAATTGATGAGCTTAGGTCTTAAAATTACTATTTAGCTATTACGGCGATGCTAAAAAGTTATAAAAAGGGTAGATCAGGGGAGTGTTTATGAAAACAATATATGTAACAATTTTATTAATGTTATTTAGCAGTACTGTTTTAGCAAAAAAACAACGAAAGCCAAATACAGAAAAATCCTATTCAGTTGAGTTAACTAATATTGAGCAAACTAAACTTGAAATAAAATCATATGAATAAAAAGTAAATAAAGAAATAGCGGTGTACTGCCCAGATAAAAATATGACGATCGCGGTTAAAGCTGCATTTGATAAATATGAATTACTAGGAAGTAAAAGAAAAATTAATGAGATACAATATTTAGCAGGAGACAGTGTAATTAAAGGCTATAGTAGAAGTATGGGTGGTGCAGTTACAATAGTAGATATAAAGGTTTCAACTAATTGTTCAGTCACCGAAGTTAATAATTATAAATAGTGTTCTATTTAGAATTATTAGTATTTACTCAGTTCATCATATGAGCAAATAAAGTATTCACCTTTTGAGCTTCAACAGAAGCCATATCATAACATTTTAACCAACTATGGTCTGGTGGAATATCTTTCATATTTTTTGTGGCAAGGTCGGCCGACTGGCGATCGGCCCAGTAAACAAAGTCTACATAACTGTTTTCATCCACAGTATTAATGGTCCAGCCTAAAAAGCCGGGCTGTTTGCTCATCCAAACTTGAATAATATCTTCAGCGGCAGCGCGTAGGTTGTCTTCGGAAATTCCAGGAGCTAACTTGTATTTAATCATGTCTATAACCATAGGTAATTATAAGCTTAGAGTGCTTGGTGCCGTCAATAAGCTCTAAGCAGTTTTTTTCTTTTTAAAAATAAAAAAACATAAAACAATTATGAAAAATACAAAAACGGATATGGGTAAAAATATTGAAAGCACAGAGGTTCCCACTGCGGCGGTGGACTCAGTGACAGAGTAAACAGGGTTGGCCACTCCAGCAGTACTTTTTAAAGTAAATAGACGCATCAGTGATGAAGCGGTGTGGGTAATGGCAGCACTACCGCCCCCGGCGATAAGTGCAAATGAATATTTAAAAAATGGATCCACATCAGGCCCCATAAAAGTGGAAGTGAGAATATAGCCAGCAGCCACCGCCATTGGTGCTGCAATCATATCTAAAAAATGATCCACCATTACAATTTTAGCCGCTAAAACTTCTGTAACCATAGCCACACTTAAGCCAATCAGAGCGGGAGTGGAGGCCAGCCAAGAATGGGCTAATTTAAGATTTAAAGCTTCAGCTTGAAAAATAGGTAGGCTATCGAGCCAACCCATGCGAATTGTAATGCCTGCAATTAACAAAGGAATAAATACACGCAATCCAGCAGCAATTGATAACCCAAGACCAACTAATATAGACATAATAATATTTATTTCCATAGTGCCTCCTGGGTCATGAACTGTATTCATTATACTGAAAACTATGGCAAATAAAAGCCTTGGTGTGCCGTAGCTGGTTCTTATATAAGCTAAATATCAACTATTTTTATGTTTTTTCTTTTTAAAGATTTAATTTTACTAGGAAGACTAAGTATTATTTCTTTTTCTAAGGCGTCAATAATCCCTTGTTTAATGTAGTTGCGACTATGCACGAGACTCACTTCTCTGGTGGGGGCTGGTTTTGAAAAGGGTTTTAAATTATTTTTCTTTTCAACATCCGTTAAGTTGTTCGTGGCCAGCTCCGGTAATAAGGTGTAGCCCTTTCCTTTTCTAATTAAATTAATTAATGTTTCAAGACTGCCACTTTCAAAATTAATATTTTGTAGCACTTGATTTTTTTTATTGAGTGAGCAGACTTTCATAACCTGTTCTCTAAAGCAATGCCCCTCTTCAAGTAACCACACGGAGTCAGTATCGAGATCAGATTCGTTAACTTGCTTTTTATTAAATAAGCTATGGGTTGATGAGCAGAAAACATGAAAGTTTTCAAAAAAAAGTGTTCGTTCAATAATTTTATCATCATATAAGGGGGTGACGAGTAAAGCGCCATCGAGTTTGTCATCATATAAGTCTAAAATTATTTTTTCAGTTTTGATTTCATCAATGTGGATTTTAACTTCAGGGTATTTTTTGGAGAAGCTCTCTATAAATAAGGGGAGTACATAAGATGAAAGTGAAGGGATAACTCCAAGCTTAAAATCTCCCGTTAAAACTCCGCGATCATTTGAAATACTTTTTAATTTTTTATGCTCTTTTAAAATTTTTTTTGCTTGTTTTATAACCTCAAGGCCCTTGCTGGTTGTGATCACTGGCTTTTTCGAACGATCAAAAATAATAATGCCGAGTAAGTCCTCAGTTTTTTGGATCTGAGAGGAGAGGGATGGCTGACTTACGTGGCAGTTTTTTGCAGCCCGACTAAAGTTTTTATGCTCATCCACGGCGATAATATACTCCAATTGTGTTAATGTTGGCATTTGGCCACCTTCCAAGTTATTGATTTTTAAGCTCATTTCAAATAATAGCTAAAAATTATTATATAATAAATTTATTATAGTTTCAAGCTATAACTATATAGAAAGCAAGTATTGGTAAAACTTAAAAAAATAGAACATGATACTGGCAGAACTTAAATTAATGTGAATTTTTAATTATCAAATTACAAAGGAGATAAAATGAACACTTTAATAAATACAACATTACCAGACTTCAAGTTACAAGCTTTCCATAACGGAGACTTCACAGAAGTGACTCAAGACACATTAAAAGGTGGATGGTCAGTTTTGTTTTTCTACCCAGCAGACTTTACATTCGTATGCCCAACTGAGTTAGGTGATATGGCAGATAAGTACGCTGATTTTAAAGAAGCGGGTGTTGAAGTGTACGCTGTTAGTACTGACACGCACTTTGTTCATAAAGCATGGCATGACACTTCAGATACAATTAAAAAAATTAAGTACCCAATGCTTGCCGATCCAACAGGTCACTTAACAAGAGCTTTTGGTGTTCATATTGAGGAAGCTGGTCTTGCTTATAGAGGAACATTCTTAATGAACCCAGAAGGTGAAATTAAATTAGCTGAAGTTCAAGATAACAGCATTGGCAGAAATGCAGATGAGCTTTTTAGAAAAGTTCAAGCAGCTCAGTTTACTGCTGCCAACCCAAGTGAAGTTTGTCCTGCAAAATGGACTCCGGGTTCTGAGACATTAAAGCCAGGCCTTGATCTTATTGGTAAGATCTAATTCATTAACTTTAATCAAGTGGGTTTATTGCCCACTTGATTAAAAATTTATTTTTAAAACATTAAGAGTCAGCGCTGGAATTTAGTTTTTTATAAATAAATTTTTAACTTTTATATAAATGTCAGTTTATATTTCAAACATTTAAATATGTGGTTAGTGCCTATGCCTATGATAGCACTAAATGCAAGGGAGCACAGATGTTAGATCAAAGTATTATTACGCAACTCAATCAAGTGTTTAAAAAATTAGATGATAATGTGGAGCTTAACTATAAAAAGAGCTCCCATGAAAAGCAAAATGAGCTTATTGAAATGCTAAAGTCAGTAGCTTCTACAAGTGATAAAATTCTTCTCACTGAATCTAGTGTGAGTAGTGATCACCCATCTTTTACAGTTAAGTCTAAGTATAGTGATCGAGTCACTTTTTCTGGGATTCCTGGAGGGCATGAGTTTAGTTCACTGATTATTGCCATTTTAAACTCTAATTTAAAAGGTAAACTTCCCGATGAGTCTCTAGTGGATCGTATGAAAAATATTAAGGGCCCCGTGAGTTTAAGAACATTTATTTCTTTATCCTGTGAAAATTGCCCCGATGTGGTTCAGGCACTTAATCTAATGGCCATTTTAAACCCTGATATTCATCATGAGATGATAGATGGGGAGTACACACAAGAAGAAGTAAAGCGCTTAAAAATTCAAGGTGTACCGGCGGTGTTCACTGGCGATGATATGTTCAATTCGGGTAAAACCAGTTTAGCCGAACTCCTCGATAAATTAGAAACCACCTATGGTGTTAAAGAGGAGCAAACAGGAACAAGAGATCTTGGCGACTTTGATGTTGTTGTAATTGGGGCTGGACCTGCCGGAGCGTCTTCTGCTGTTTACGCAGCAAGAAAGGGGCTAAAGACAGCTGTGATCACTGATCGCATCGGTGGGCAATTACAAGATACAAAAGGAATTGAAAATTTAATTTCTGTGCCTTACACAGAAGGCCCAGAGCTTGCCAATAAATTAAACCTACACATGAGTGAATACGACATTAAAGTGTTTGAGCACAGGCGAGTAGAATCCTTTTCGAAAGATAAACTTAAAACGATAACTCTCACAAACAATGAAGAGCTTAAAACTAAATCCTTAATTATTGCCACTGGAGCTAAGTGGCGTGAATTAGGTGTAGATGGCGAAAAAGAATATCTTGGTCGCGGCGTTGCCTATTGCCCTCATTGTGATGGCCCTTTTTATAAAGGAAAGGATATAGCGGTGGTTGGTGGTGGAAACTCAGGTGTTGAAGCGGCTATTGATCTTGCTGGTATTGTAAAGTCTGTGACTGTTATTGAATATGGAGAACAGTTAAAGGCGGATCAAATATTAATTGATAAGTTGAACTCATTATCAAATACTAAAATTATTAAAAATGCGGCCACCCAGTCCATAAAAGGAAATGGCGATAATGTAACAAGCTTAATTTATATGGATCGCGCAACTAATCAAGAAAATGAAATTCAATTAAGTGGTGTGTTTGTTCAAATTGGTTTACTGCCAAATAGTCAGTTTGCAAAAGGCAGTGTTGAAACTAATGAGTATGGCGAGATCTTAGTGGATGACAAGTGCAGAACAAGCACAGAGGGTGTATATGCTGCCGGCGACGTAACTACAGTTCCCTATAAACAGATCATTGTTGCTATGGGAGAAGGGGCAAAGGCCGGGCTATCAGCCTTTGAAGATTTAATGTTAAAGTAAATTGGTACCGATCGCCGGACTTGAACCGGCACGCCCGTGAAGGCAATGGATTTTGAATCCAGTTTGTCTACGGGTTCATTTTTGACTCTAAATGATGAAGAAGCTTGATAAAGATCTGATTTTATTAAACTTTGAAAAGTCAGGTTTTCTTTTAAGTCATTAATGTTACCCATTTTTCTTCGTTAAACATACGTCTGCAAAACCTTGAAAATACGTTGAACTCACCAAGCGTTTGTTGCGTATGTGTTGCGTTTTTAAGGCCTAAAATCTTGTTGCGCTTTAAAACGCAACAAGATTTCTAGCCTAAGTATTTATTTTTGATATTAGCTCTCAATTTTGTTGAGGGCTATTTTTTTGTCCTTTTTGTGAATTAATTCTTGCGATGTACATATATATGTGTACAATAAGAAAGGTGAAGAAGAAACTACTTGAGAAACAACTAAAAAAAATTGGCTGGTGGAAATACGCTGAAGATTCGAGTCACGAAAAGTGGACTAATGGTAGTCTCAAAACCACTGTGCCAAGGCACAGAGATATTAATGAAATAACAGCTAAGTCGATTTTAAAGTTAGCCAAAAATAATATTGGAGAAAAAAAATGAGAATTGAAGGAAATATACAAAAATCTGGTAAGTGGTGGGCTGTGGAGATCCCTTTGTTGCTTGTTTATACTCAGGGGAAAACTAAAAAAGAAGCCTTTAAAATGGTTAAAAACGCAGTTGAAGAACTCGTCGACGTTAAGGGTTTTAAAATAGATGTGGAAGAATCTGATAAAAATGTATTTAGCATAGGAGCTAATGATGATTCGAAATTAATGGCCTTTGCTCTTCAACAGCAAAGAGCGAGTCGTAACTTATCGATTAGAGATATAGCAGAAAAGCTGGGTTCAAAGTCGCCAACATCATATAGCCGTTATGAGAAAGGAACAGTGAAGCCAAGCCTTGATAAGTTTAGCGAGCTTTTGCGTGCAATTGATGAGGACCTAGAGCCTATTTTAAAAATAGGGTAAATTCAGAGACTTGAACCTCAAACTTTCATTCATAAGTTACACCGACATTGGTTTAAGCTGAATTGTCACAAAATGGGCTCCATGGTCTTTAAAGCAATAGGATTATTCAGGAATTCTCAAATATTTGGGAAATGTGTTGCTGAAACATGCGTGTATTCGATTATATCATTACTTTGATGAGCATTTAGAAAAACTAATTTTCATTTTAAGAAAAACTATACTAAATATTCGTAGCTTTTTGTGATACTTCACAGAAGTCAACTAAGGAGGGGCTAAATGATACTTAAAAAAATTTATTTATTAACAATATTTTTGGGTCTAATGTATGGCTTCCAAGTGAATGCTGGTTATCTTGATAAAGATTTACAAAGCGTTTGCGAATTGAAGTCTACGGTTGATGGAATCAAAAGCTTTAAAGTAACTACAAATAATAAATTTTTCTGGCAAAGAATTAATTCAAATGATTTTCCTAACTACAAAGTGAGAGTTGTAACGCTTGATCTCATGGAGAACCCTCTTGATGCATATGACCAAGTTCTAAAAGGAGACATGGGCACAAGAGTTATTTGTCCAGCGAATAATTGTCCAGACTCTGTCTTATCTTATTCATTTAGCCAAAAAAATGATTCCGAAAATATCATTCATTTGCAGTACAATCGAACTCAACGAAGCGCTATTTTGAAATTTGATGCTCTCGGTATTGAAGTTAAAGTAGAGAACTGCATTATATCAGATGCTACTGACCCTTTAAGCTAGTAACAACAACCCTACTGAAAACACTGTACACGTATCAAAATTATTTATGGATCTAAAACTCAAAAGCTGTAAGTTCATAGTTTAGGCTATTTAAATAGTTACAATTTGGGGGCCTTTTAAAATAAAAGAGCTCTTATCCTTCCTAACCACATGAGGCTTATACCTCATCATCTTAATATCATCTCTATCCATTAAGACGATTTCAAAACCATGACCTGTCAACGCCCATAATTGTTGATTGAAGTGCTTACTTCTGGGTAAGGCCTGTACATAGCCTTCTTTTTGAAGCTGCCTTACAACTTTATAAACCCACCATATAGACTTATCCTTATAAGCAACTTCATGGAGCATGCTGGTTGTTGCCAGAACAGTTACCTCAGGCTGATTCCTAGGTAAAGGCGCTCAGCCATAGATCGAATATTTTACAACAATGCGACACACTATGCTTGGTAAAACATTCACTTCGGTCGTGAGGCGGGGCTCATCGGTTCGCCGACGGCGACTCGTTCTACAGGCCCTTCTGGCTTGTACCAGTCAGTTTACAGGGTCAGGTCAATTCGGAGCTTTTCTGGGTGACTGGTCAACAGAGCCCATTCCCATGAATCTCCAGCGATCTTTACCCCTCGCCGAGGCTTTGTAGGTCTTCAATTTTAGAGCGCCCCCCCTTGCTAAATCCTACAAAAGATTGATAAATAGGCAATGATTGTCATTGCTAAATCTTCCTATGTTAAAAATACTTAAACCTATTTTAAGAAAAATATTTCTTTCGTCTGACTCACAAATGTAGTACTTCCTCTATTTAGAAATCGAAAAAAGGGAGATTTAAACTATGAAAATGAGTCTAATAGCACTAATGATTCTGTTGCCTGTAATAAGCTGGGCCCAACCGAATTCAAAGTTAAAAATAAACGGTCCTCTAAGCACAACTCAAGACCGGCAGCTTGCAGAGCCTTATGAAAGCCTTGCTTGCTCCGTTGAATACCCAAAACATACAATTTCTTTGTTTGGAGTGACTAGGGATGCGATGCATTTTAGGTATGACCTTCGTTTCCGGCTGGAAAATATCAACAGCTGCAAATTGCTTCTGCAATCGACCAATGGCAATTTTGCTATCGTGTCTCGTGACGTGCAGTTAAAAGACGTTCAAGTTTTAAATGGGGAAGTTTTTAATACGACCCAGTACGTTCTTGTTGACCTTCGGTCCAACAATGTCCATATGCTTTTGCGAACTCGGGTTCTCAATTTGCCTATGTCTGGGGTCTCTTGCACCAACTGCTTACAGCAACCAGCAACCCAAACTACGGTTACTATTGAAAGCATTTCGACAGTATTCGATGATAATGGAATCGAGAAATTTGCGTTTCAGGTGTATACAGATGTGAAACCCTGGGAAGATAATAGTGTTCGCTATGATGTATGGGTCAACTTTTGTGGATATGAAGAAAGCCACCGCTCGCCCCAGTTCCCACTCAGTCATAAAGAGTTTGTTGAGGCCAATGATAAAAACTGTCCGGCGTACCGAGATTCATTTTAAATCTCGACAAAGGCCCCACTCTGAATCCAAATTTAGTTTGTTTCACGAAGCCCTTCCTTTGACAGAAGGGTTTTGTTGCCGATTTTTAAAAAGTCGAGACAATGGCCGCTGAATGCGCTTTTTTCAAAAAAAAGGGCCCCATGGAGCCCCTATCACCGGAACCCAGCGGAGTCGATTTAAGTTCTCTTCAAATATTCCAATAGAAAGTTATCAAACTCATCCGTAGGCACTATTTTTTCGGGGGATATTTTGAAGTCGGCTAATTTTAAAACTTTCGACGCGATAATGTTGACTATGCCAATTTTTAGCGTCTTTTCAATAACGCCAGTCAAAGTCTTTTGAGCCTTCGACTCCTCGGCGGCCGCACAGCACGAATCATCGTAGATTTCGCTAAAATTGCTCAGCTCTTCCTCTAAATTTTGGTACCACCACCCTTGCTTTTGGATCCCAGATTCCGAATTAAAAAGGTTTTTATCTTTTTGGTAAATGGGGAAAAGCCGCATGAAAACGTAGCCTTTCAGGGAAATATAGGGTTTCACCAATTCGGCGGAAAAATTGAATGGGTTTCCAGGGGAAAAGACTCTCCCCAAGTTGAGTGTTGCCGCTATGAAAACCCAGTGGTCTTTATTTTCCTTGTATAAGCTATTCCTTTGGACCCGTTCCACCAGCTCCAACGTTTGGTCTTTGTAGTTGAAGCCATCCCCTTGAACGAATTCCAGCCTATCGATATGGGCAAGGACTTCGTCACTGGCTTTAGCGAGATGAGAGTTTAGAGCCCCCACACCCAAAATCTTGCTATCTTCTTTGTCGATGGCCCGCATATCCAAAACCCACTGGTCATTAGTCATTTTGACAGTCTTCTCTGGCGGTGGGGCCTTGGGGTATTTGATCGTGCTACACAAAAAATCTCTACGATTCAGCAAATCCTTAGACATCTTGGCCTCCCTGGCCATTAACAAGCTGTACACGTATCATAATTATTTATGGATCTAAAACTCAAAAGCTGTAAGTTCATAGTTTAGGCTATTTAAATAGTTACAATTTGGGGGCCTTTTAAAATAAAAGAGCTCTTATCCTTCCTAACCACTACACCTCTTGTAAGCACATTTGTATTCAATTGAGTTTTTCTTATAATATCTCTCCAAAACTTCGTCTGTAATTAGATCCTCGAAACTTCTTTATTTTTCTGGCATTTCTCAATTTATTCTCCAATAAATTCACTCTACTCAACCATTATTAAGCAGCATTATTGAGAGTAGACTCAATACCATTTAAAATTTCTTTGACTAGAGGAATGTACTCAATTTTTAACTTATATGATTCTTTTCTAGCTCCAGGTTTTTCCTTTGAATTAAAATCAATAATTTGACGAAGATAGCCATTATTTTTATTCGTAATTAATTGCGAAATATTACTTAAATGTCGCCCTGCTTGAGTAAAGTCTTTGCTTAGTCCTTTTTTCGTAAAACTATGTTTAAAAATAGTTCTTTCTGAATCTACATTACGGTCTACGAGTATAGTAAAAAAGTCTATTACTCGATCTCTTTGTTTGCCAGGCTTATTAAACAACTTAGTTAGAAGCTTTTTTAGTTCACCTTTAGAATGTTTTGACTCTTCTAGAGAAAAATTAGCACCTGATAAGCCAGTAGATGATGCTGCTTTACCTTTAGTTACATCTAAATTACTTTGAGACTCTATAATCCCTTTTACCGGAATTACTTGATCTGGAACAATGAAAATATCTCCATTCTCTGTTTGATATGGAGTTAGAGTGAAACAGATGACATCAACTCCATGTGACAATAACCATTCGGAGGCCAGTATCACATCTTGTGTATATTCTTTCGTAACTAGAATGATTCGTTGTTTCTTATTAATTAATTCTATTTTTTTTTCGTCGGCATCTGAAAGTTCTAAAAAATCTAAAATTTCAATTTTAGCATCATTAGGACTGATATCAGATTGAATAGCATATTCATTTATTAATTGTTCAGTACTTAACTTAGATACGTGACTTGCATATTTAACAGCCTGCCAATCTAAATGTTTGTGTGAAGTATCTCTTTTCGTTTCGATTATGACTGCATTACCATTCCTATCAATAGCTAAAATATCTAGCCTGATACCGGTGTTTAACGTTAACTCTGATGTAATGACAAATAGCTTTTCTCCTAATATCTCGGGTTTTTTTAATATCCACTGTTGAATATTTTTAGTTTCTTTTAATCCTTGATCGAAAAATGAAGTCTCTTCAATCTCTATAAGCTCATTCTCTTTCATGTCTAGTCGATACATAGGTAACCTCAACTCTTAATAATATTGTTCACTTACGTATCGGTTAAAATAAGGAGAAATTTAGCATTTTATAATTTATTTACGGAGCCATAATTATTGGTTCTATGGCCGTCGCTAATCAGTTTGCAAGTAATCGCAAGAATAGTTCAATTTGAATACTAGAATTTAAGAAAACGAATAATTAATGAATCCAGAGTACTTTTTATATTAATTTCCCTGAACTAAGCAGCTTTATTCATGCCAGATTTCCAAATTTCTTTAACATCGTCATATAGCTCGTCAGGGAAAATTGAATTAACATTACCTCCGAATGACGAGATCAATCTTGTAAGCTCTGAACTTTTTGCACAGTTAAAGCTAATATCATAAATATTTTCTGAAACTTTTTTTACAATTTGTGACGGATGAATGATTTTCTCTTGAAAATATCCGGCCATTTGAGCGTTGCAGTTTATTGTTATTTCTATTGGTTTTTCTGATATACCACCCCAGCCGCCAATTAATGTTTCAAGATGAACTTCATTATTGATATTAATTCTTTCAAATGACTTAGTTGAGAGATGAACATCCTTTATTCTTGTCGCCCTAAGTTTTTTAAATACAAGATCACTTTGATCTTGTACGATTAAATACGGAATTCCTGAAGTTAGGAGAAACATATAAGGAGCAAACCTTCTTCTTTTCTTATTATATTCATCAGACTTATAGGGAGAGTTATTGTTACATGTAATTATTTTATTCTCACGTATAGCTATCATTAATTTTGCAAAGTCTTTTGTATTTTTACTTACAGGTTTGCCAGAAGTGCTATAGTCGAAGAAGTACTTTTCTTTCGACAGCCTAAGGGAGTCAGCAACAGTTGAGTCAAGTGAGTTAAATAATGTGGTCTCAGTTTCAGTAACAAAATTTTTAAAATAATCATGGGATGTAGACTTCAAGCTATTTAAAGCGATTAGAAGAACCTGTAAAGTGTTTTCATTTAAGTGAAGCTCATGTTTAAGTTGATAATCAGTAGACGGGAAATATCTTTCTGGTCTAAGGTTATCAGAACTGAGGCCATGAGTTGAAGTAAGAGTTATCAAGTCCCTTCTTACGGTCCGTAAATCAATGACTAGCCCTTCGCCTCGAAGGCGCTTATGTACTTCATTTGCTGTGAGCCCATTACCAATAGTTCTGGCTTTTAAAATTTGAAATATAAGCTCTTGGCGTCTCTGTTTTGTCACTTTTTCCATATTTTTAGTTAGTTACGAGCAGTTACTCACGACATTCCTTGTCACAAGTATCGGTAATAATAGTGATGAGCTTTAGCAAGTAACTTTAGGAGGCTAGAAGGTGTTAGAATTATTAAATGAATGGTTTGCTAGCTTTACAGTTTTTGCAAAGAGTAATCCTGTTGTATCAGGTATAGTTAGTTTGTGGGGCTTGGGGGTAATAACTTTCATCTTTAAAAAGATCCCCGGTCAATTATGGCATATGTTTGTTAAACAGTTTACTGTAAGAGTAGTTATTAATGGCGGAGATGAGGCTTTTATAAACTTAATGAAATGGTATCAGGAAACAGGAAAGAGCAATAACTCTAGGACACTGAGACTAACTAATGGAAAAGGAGAGTCAAAAGAAATTTTATCAGCAGGATATGGTAATCATTATTTTTGGTTCAACAATTTACCCTTTAAACTTGTGAGGAAAAAAGAAGAAGGAGGAACCACTGAAAAAGTCAGAGAGAGTATAGAGCTGATTACTATAGGAAGAAGCCAAGATAAATTGAAAAGAATATTAGAGGCGAGTAATCCATTTTTTGATTCAACTAAAATGACCAAAGTATATAGATGGGAACATAATCTGTTTTGGTCGTTATCACACGATCAGTTAGTTCGATCGCTGGATACAGTTATACTACCTCATAAAATAAAAGTAAATTTAGTAAATCATTTAAAAGTATTCAAGGCTGATAGAGATTGGTATGAAAGTCATGGGATACCATATCGAACAGGACTATGCTTATATGGGCCTCCAGGAACTGGCAAAACTTCACTTGTTCGGTCAATATGTGGGTTAGATTCAAGAGATTTATATATTTTGAACTTGGGTTGCATGACCGACGAACACTTAGAAGAGGCTATGGTCTCAATTAAAGAGAACGCAGTCGTATTAATTGAGGATATTGACTCTTTTAAGGCAGCAAACAAAAGAATAACTGATGATAAGGTTGGTATCGACACTAGTTTAACATTATCTGGAATACTTAATGCCATAGACGGTGTAAGTGGTTCAAATGGTCGTATTATAATTATAACTACCAACAAGCTAGATGCAATTGATCCGGCTCTTTTAAGGCCGGGCCGCGTAGACCTTAAGTTAGAGCTTGGCTATTTGACAAAAGAAACTGCAATTAGTGCTTTTATAAGCTTCTTTCCTGAATATAAAATACCAAAGTTTCGCCTAAGGGAAAAACTGACTCCTGCTGAGTTTCAAAGTATAGTAATGCAGTTTAAAGATAAGCCAAAAGATGTTTTGGATCTAATAAGTTTACATGACAGTTAAAAGAAAAGTAATTCAACTGGCATATAAACTCACAATGTCTAACCCTTGAAGTAGAGTTAACAATAACTAAAGAGGGTAGTGGGACTGTAACTAAGCTCTCTGTGTGTGGTGTGTACACGTATCATAATTATTTATGGATCTAAAACTCAAAAGCTGTAAGTTCATAGTTTAGGCTATTTAAATAGTTACAATTTGGGGGCCTTTTAAAATAAAAGAGCTCTTATCCTTCCTAACCACAGGAGCTCCATTTGCATGAGTCAAAAAAATAATTTGTTCGCTGGTAAAGGAAGCTATATCTCGTGGTGTGTTTCTCTCTCCATGGGCGCATCCTGTTAAAAAAAAGTTGTAAATACAAACAAAAATTT
>CALLBC010000071.1 GCA_938001965.1 uncultured Bdellovibrionales bacterium
TGTTTTTTTGTGCCCAATCTAGTGCTATATAATGATCGTACATTTCGGTCTCCTTTGGTTTAAGAGCTCAACCGTATCACGAAAGATTTCGTGAATAGCCTACGATCTGAGGAGGCCTTTCTTTTTCAATTTACCGACGGTAGTATTTCATATGGGTGAAGGCAGCTTTGCCCACATTTAATCCTTTACATCTTATTACTTTCTTTTTAGATTATGCCTTTACAACCAGCGGAGAGCCATTCATGAAACATATTATTCCTGCCAATTCTCAAACTCGCCTTAATCAAAGTGACCTCTTAGTAAATTACACTGAAAATGAAGAGGCTGTGCCAATGAATGTGGTGTTTGTAGGTGGAGGCCCTGCAGGCCTAAGCGGCGCCATTGAGCTTGCCCGTTTAATTAAAAAAGACAACGAGGCCGGTGGAAGTTTAGGTGAAGTTGAAATTGGTGTTTTAGAAAAAGCAGAAAACTTAGGTGGGCACAGCCTATCTGGAGCTGTTGTTAACCCACGCGCCTTAAAAGAGCTTTTTCCTGAACTTAAAATGGAAGATTTTCCTTTACGAACTCCTGTTACTGGTGACTCTGTTTACTATATGACTGAAAAGGGTCAGTTTAAAATGCCCACGCCACCAACAATGCATAACAAGGGCAACTATGTGGCTTCCATTTGCGAAGTAGTGCGCTGGTTAGGTGGCAAGGCTGAAGAGCTTGGTGTTAATATATTTAATAACTTTCCGGCAGATAGTCTTCTTAAAGAAGGCACGCAAATCAAAGGTGTACGCACAACTCCTATGGGCCTCAATAAAGATGGTACACCCGGCGGACAGCATATGCCAGGCACTGATATCACTGCAGACATCACAATCATGACTGAAGGTACAAGAGGCACACTGAGCCAAGCTTACTTTGAGTGGCAAAATATATCTTCTAACCGTCCGCAAATTTATGCCCTTGGCGTAAAAGAACTTTGGAAAACTAAAAAACAACCTAAAAATGTTATTCACACTCTAGGCCATCCACTGCCTAAAGATTGCTTTGGCGGAAGTTGGATGTACCCAATGGGCGACAACTTAGTATCGCTTGGCTTAGTAGCTGGCCTTGATTACAAAGACCATAACTTAGATGTGCATGTCTTATTACAAAAACTAAAAACTCACCCATTAATTGCTGAATACTTAGAGGGTGGCGAACTTGTGGAATGGGGTGCTAAAACCATTCCTGAAGGTGGATTAGAGGCTGTTCCTGAACGCTTACATGGTGAAGGGATTTTATTTGCTGGTGATTGTATTGGCTTAGTAAACGTGCCTGCCCTAAAAGGCATACACTACGCTATGCACTCAGGAATACTGGCAGCTCGCACAGCTTTTAAAGCGTTAAAAGCTGGCGACTACTCATCTAATACTCTTAAAAGCTTCGATGAGGATTTAAAATCTAGTTATGTTTTTAAAGACTTAAAAAAAGTAAGAAACATGAGACACGCTTTTAAATCTGGTTTTTACATGGGCGGATTAAAAGCAGGCCTTATGACTTTAACTGGTGGCGCCTTCCCTGGCGCTGGTGGCAAACATGTTGAAGATGCTGCTGAAGAAAAAACAACCGGCAAAGCTCCTGAGAAAAATATTGGCATTAGTAAAGTGGATGCCGTTTATTTATCCGGCAATAAAACTCGCGATGACATCCCTGTTCACTTAACCGTGGGCGAGGATATTTCAAAGGAAATGGCTGAGCACTACTCACATCTCTGCCCGGCTGGCGTATACGAAGTACAAGATGGTAAGCTAGTTATTAATGCCCCTAACTGTGTTGACTGTAAGGCCACTGATGTACTTGGCCCAAGATGGCAACCCCGCGAAGGCGGCAGCGGCCCAAATTATAATTTGATGTAAGCCCGTATGCACGCAGTGCATGTAAGGGCGATATACAAAAGCTTTTAACTTGTAATGCGGCCGTCCCCATTGGACGGCGCAGAACCAGTTAAAGTTCCTTAGCCCGTATGCACGAAGTGCATGTAAGGGCGATACAAAAAGGCTTTCAACTTGTAGCGCATCTGTCCCAATTGGACAGTGCGATGCCAGTTGAAGTTCCTTCCCGAAATGAGCGAAGCGAATGTTAGGACGACCTAGATCTCTGGGTATTTATTTCTAAAATAAACGGTCATTGGAAATGCCAACCCTATATATATAATAAAAACTGCAGCAAAAAAAATAACCAGACTCATATTATTACCAATAAATTTAACAACTATTCTTATAGAGCTATATATTAAAAAAATTGAAGTTAAAATTGATAGAAAAAGCCTTAGCTTATACTTAAAGGGACTCAAAAAATAATGATTCGGTATTAATATAAAAAGACCGGCAGCCAACATAGCCAGTCTGGGAAGGTAATAAACAAAGTCTTCTTTGCCCGTGAGATCAAGATCAACCGAAACAGCTCCCATAATAAGAAATAAACCCATTATAGCTGTTGGTATCCTAAGGAAATTGTAGAAAGCGCTCATAAAAAATAAAACATGATAAAAGTTTATATGTAATATTTATTAAACAACACAAAACAAACCTTCGCAAGAGATCATCAATAAAAAAAGCCAGCATTACTACTGGCTTTTTTTTATTATTACAAAACTAACTAAAAATTAAAAATCAATATTGCACTCAGCAACTTCACCTTCAATGTCTATACGAATTTCATAGTAATGGTCGGCCGCTTTAACAAATGAAATTTCATTATTACCTACAGAGAAAGTGTCAACTCTGTAAAATCCATCTTCATATGATTTTACATCGTGAGTGTAATTTATATTTTTATTAAA
>CALLBC010000072.1 GCA_938001965.1 uncultured Bdellovibrionales bacterium
AGGGCTAGTTACTATTTATGTTAATGAAGTAACTAGCCGATATATGAACGTAAAATAAATTTTTAAGGGGAAGACTATGGATAAGGGATATAAATCACCAATTCTTTTTATAATAGGCGGATTACTTACAGTAATTTTTGCATTTAACAACTGTGGGCAAGGGTTTGAAAGCTTAAGCAGCAATGGTTTAAGTGTTTCTATATTAAACTCAGGACAGAAGTTAAATGTGGTTCAAACTTATCCGGATGGTACATATGAAACTAGAAGTGCAAGCTATGAAGTTTTTGAAGGGCAAGTCTATGTTGATGGTATGAATGTGGGAAGTTCTGAGGTGCTCAAGCCAGGTGATACCTTTTACCGAACAACTCCTTCTGATCAAGACTCAAGAGTTAAGCAAGATTTTGTAGTTGAGGGATTAAATTATACGAGAAACGCACAGACAGGAGTGAGAAATGCAGCAAAAAGCTTTTTTGCTAGTGATGCAGTTTGGAATGATATAAGGGCAGGAATTAGTCAAAACCGTGTACTTTATATTGACGACGATAGTGATTCAATAAGAACTATTCGTACTTATATACAAAAATTCAATAGAGAAATGAACGACTATAATATTGACTTTCAGGTTGCTGAAAACAGAAGTGGCCGTTACCCTAAGCTAATTTTTAAAGATGCGACAACAAGTGATCGTTTTAAAATCTCGAGGTTACAAGGTGTTGGCTATTTTGCAAGTAGTACACTGTTTCAGAGTCGTTACCCTGGGGTTAGTATAAATTTAGTAAAAAATACTAACGGACAATATTTAACTTATCATGACTTTGCACAATCAGTGATGGCTGTGTTAGGTTTTGCACCGGAACATTACCGTGTCGGAGCAAATCGATTTATTGGTTTTAATAGAGATAGAGCACTAACAGTGACTGTTGATGGTGTTACTGATCATATTAAAAGGTATGATAATTTAAGTAAAAGCGATAACTTTAACTCAAGCATTCCAATAGATTTTGATTCAGTGATGTTAGATTCAAGTGCTCGTTTTAACTCATTGGGGCCAAACTTCTCATCACAGCCAGTTATATATAATAAAGCCACAGGTGAGCCATTACCTGAAAAAGATAAATTATCAGAAGGTGATCTAGATGAACTCACCTCTTTATTTGGTCCAAAACAGCCATCAGATGTTTTGTCTCAAGGTAAAGTGTCAATAGATTCTCAAGAAATGTTGATGAGTAAAAGTGATATCGATGACAGGTATAACCTTTCTGATGATGAGCTGGATGAGTTATCGTTTGATAAGAGTTTATTTAATTTAGAAAGATCAGAAGACAACCATAATTTGCAAATATTGAGAGTAAGTTTGTGTACTCAAAAATCTCTAATTTCTGGTACTAATCCACCTGCGGTTAAACTTGCAAGGTATTGGGATAAATCTGATGGAACAAAAGAGATTCGTAGGTTTGATCCGTCGGGTAGTGCAACAAAGTTGAACAATGTAGCAAAGCCTTGTTTGCACACAGATTATAAAAATAATTCTGGTTACCAACTAGTTTACTACTTCTTTAAAGCTCCATTAACTAATGGTGCGCCAGTAAATCTTTTAAATGAATCTGTTGATGCAAATAAAGATGATAAATATTTTATTGAATTAGCTGAAAGTGGTTTTGTTGCAGGGACTCCAGAAAACCCATTTTTTTCAAGAGTAAGCTTTAGAGGTGTACAGTATAGCTTTAATACTTATAAGTTCATGAAGAAATATAATTCATTCAATAATTATTTAAGTTTGAATACTTCTGGTAGATTAGATATTTATAATCTGAATTCTAGCCAAAGGTTTATGGCTCGTATGGTATATAACTTACCATTAAGCCCTGAAAGCACCCGATCTGCTAATGCCTTGATTAGGTGTGAGCTGAGTTCAACTCAACTGAACTCCATGTTAAGTGGTGTTTCTGATGTGGACTCTGCCAATATTGCGGTTAGACTTAATGATGAACACATTGCAAGAAGTTTAGCATATGATAAACGTCACTATGCAATTTCAAAATATTTTTCAGGAAACTGTACTGATGAGCAAAGAGCAGTTGTTAGACACAAACTTCTTGAGGCTTTAGGTCAAAGTGTTGGTCCAACTCCAGAAGATAACTCTTCAGGTCCAGTAATAGTAAATAACGGTGATGGTCAAATTACAATTGGTGGAACATCATTTCCAATTTGTGATGGTAGTGAAACTAATATAGATCCGCAAGGTTTTGCTTGGCAGCAAAATATAGGGAAAACCTGCGTGATTGAGTGTAGTGATAAGTATATGGACGTAAAAGGCAGTGAAGGATGTAATGAGTCAGAGCCTGAAGATGAAACTCCACCGGAAAATAATGATAGCAGTTGTCCTGGGATTCAAATTGCATCTGTGAGTGTACAAAGTGCCACTAGCGGCATTGTATCGTGGACCTTAACTGGAGATCGTTCTGCACTTAATGAAGTAAAAGTTATTTTTAAAGATGGTAATAGTAAAAGAGAATTAACTCAGCCTACAGTTGTTCAGACTTATATTCAGTATACGCACGGACCTAAAAAGACAGACCGTGTGCAATTAAAAGCAGTGTGTGAAAACGGTGAAGCCTGGAGTGCTAATTTTGAAATGGCTGCAGCTTCAAGTGTTGCTTTAATTCCTGATAACCCAGGTGACAACACTACACCTGGTGATAATAACTCTGGTGCAGAGACATTGAATCAAGGGGCGAGAAGTTGGCCAGTATGTGATGGTTCAGAAATAAATGAGGATTCAAATGGCTTTGCTTGGATGGATAATGTGCGTAAAACTTGTATAGTAAGGTGTAACGCTAAATACAAAGAAATTAAAAATAATCCAAACCACTGTAATTCAAACAATAATGATGGTAGTAGTGGTGACAAGCCAATTTGTCAGGATCCTAATTCAGACTCTGATGGAGACGGATGGGGCTATGAAAATGATCAATCATGTATTATGCCAACAAACCCTGGTGGCACAGGCGGTAGTGGCAATGATGTAGTTGTTTATGCTGAAAAAGATCGTAATAACTGTGATGAGCTGAGAAGCGTTACTCATGTTGTTTACGATGGAAATAAGCTTGAAGTAAATAGAGCTGAATCAAATGATTATTGGATTCAGTTTAAAGAGCAAGCCAGCGATGGAAAGTACGGAGTTGCTTGTAAATAGTAAAAATAATTATTTTATATAAAAACAAAAACCCAGCGGCCCTAGGCTTCTGGGTTTTTTATTGTTAGATCTTTTTCAATCCTTATAGCTTTAATATCGTAAAGATTAAGTCTTCATCAATTTGTTTTATTCTTCGGGCTCCAAAGGGTAAAATAGGTGATGTTGTTACTGAT
>CALLBC010000073.1 GCA_938001965.1 uncultured Bdellovibrionales bacterium
AAAGCGGCGCCCAGGATAATTGCTAAATGGGTGGGCCTGATCCCAACTGGTATTGTGCAGTCATAATAGTAGTCTGGTAAAACACAGGGCTTATAAAATTTTAAAAACAAAGCCAACCCCAAGCCTATTAAAAAACCGGCGATAACACCAATGGATGATAAAAACATTCCTATGCGAGTAAATAAATCTCGAGTTCTCCTACGGGATAACCCCATAGTCATTAAAACGCCCCACTCGCGCTTTTTTTGATTAATTAATAAAACTAATACTGTTGCAATAGAAAAGCTTGTAATTAAAGCTCCTAAAGTTAAAAAGGTGTTCATAGCAATTTTTTCAAGCTTTAAAGCTAAAATTAAGGCGCTGTTTCTGTCCCCCCAGGTTTCCACTTTTAGACTTTTGCTTTCTAAATCACTCTTATAATTTGTAGCTAAAAATGGATCAAAAAGCTGAACTTCTGTTTGGCTGGAGAAAGACCTAGAGTTAACTGCCCCTAATAATGTGTGTTTTTTTTCATAGAGCATAATATTTTTATCTAAGTTTTCTATTTGAGTGGTAAATTTATCAGCCACTATTACTTTATCGTAAACAAAGTTTTCGCCAGAGTTTTCAATTAAAGCATCTGGTGGAAGAACAATAATCTCATCTCCGTTAAGCACGCCAAGGCTTCTTGCCAAGTCCTCACCTAAAATCACTTGCCCAGGCTTTAAGTTTATCTCTTTTTTATATGAACCTTTTAGCCCGGAGAAAAATTCTTCAATGGCCTCAGTGGTCATTCCTTTGGCTATGGCTCCGCCAAAATTTCCATCAATTGTTTTTATAATAACATCATGCATAGCTACTTTTTGAATAGACTGCACAGACATTTCAGTAAGTAACTCATCTATTTTATCACTATTATTATTGTGAGTGATCACAAGATCTGGTTCCGCCGCAACTATATTATTTAACATACTATTATTAAAACCATTCATAACTGATGAAATTAAAATTAGAGCAGCTAAAGATAGGGCCACAGAAAATATGGATAACCAAGACATGGTTCTCACATAAGAACCTGCCCTTTTAGAAAGCATAAATCTCCACATTATATCTTTAACCATAGAGGATATTCTAGACGAGTATTATGGGAAAACCTACTATTTTTTAAATGATTTTTTCTTACCAAGTAAATGCTTAGTTATTAGCAAAAAGGATTGCCAACGTGAAATGGTAGGAGACATTTCAAAGTTATTAATGACCTCTTCTTTCTCAGCTAAGGTTGTAGTAAGGCTAAGCACCTCGATGGCCTGTCTAACACTTTCCGGCTCATAAGACTTATCATAAACCACTTGGATGGCCTTTGCTTGTGAGCTGCCCTCGGGCTTATCTAAAACATAACCTGTTTTAAGCCCTTGAATATGATTCCACTCTACAATTAAACCCAAAAATGAAAATTGCTGCCTAATAACCTTGTCTTGATTTTTATCCACCCAAACCTGCAAATCCACATAGGATGCTCGATACCACTTGACCACGAGCTCAGTGGAAGGGGTTTTAACCATATCTGAGGACACTCTAGCAAAACCTTTGACCATTGCCTCCGGACTATAAATAAATCGCTCTTTTGCAGCACTCACCATAATTACTCATCGGAGTATTTGCGCAAAAACCCAATTAATATTCAATAATTATTATGTTACATGCCCTTCCTGCCAGACCAAAGTTTATCTCCACAACTAACCCATAACTACCTATTTCCACTGAAAATAATTCAAATCCCAAGAACTATGGTGCTCAAAACCTTAAAAGAAACTACTTTTACCCCATGAAAAACTTTAGCTTAGTGATCATAATATCAGCGATAACAGCCCTTGGTGGATACCTTTTAGGGAAATCTTCTCCTGCACAGACTCAAATTACCGCGACAGAAACAAATACGCTTCAAGATAACAGTATTAAATCCTCCATTTACCAGATGACTAAAGCTGATATGGAGGAGTACTCAAAGCTAAAAAACCAAAAAGAAAAATACAATAAAGCCAATGACATATTACAAAAAATACTCAAAATATTTTTATTAGACCTAGGGTTACGTATCAGCGATAGTAATTATGATTTACTTAAACAAAGTTTTGACGAGCCTTCTAGCCCCCCTGTAGATAGCACTGTAATTGCTAAACTAGATAGTAACTCTAGTGATAGTGAAATACTAGCAGCTGTTAAAAAGAACTTAAAAGAACAAGTGGGGTCAACTGACTGGGTGAATAAAGAAAATAAGGCGTCAGAAGTTGCAAGTGACGAAGATGCAAAGTCCTTTTTAAAATCCGTAGAAATAAAAGATTTTTTTAAAAGCTTAAAGTCTCTAAAACCTATTAATAAAACCCAAGCAAACGTAATCACTGGCTCATTCTGGGGAAAGGCTAATGTTTATGTTAAAAACCAAAATGTTGTTTGGGACGTGGAAATGGATATCATTGATACATCACAGGATGGCCAACTCACTGCCGACACAAAAATTAAAATGTTCTAAGATGGAAAACGCTTTAGCAAATCCACAGGTGATGGGAAGTATAAAAACTTTAGAAGTCTCTCAGGTAGTAAGCTTGCAATTATTGTGGACACCTATGGAGGAGATGGTTTCTTCCAGCTTTACGAAGTAGAGCGAATGAATGCTCTTATTGGTAACTACTACCATAAACAATCCATCGGCGAATTTAAAAAAGTTGGCACAGTTTACCTAGAACGCAGGTAGCTTTACAATTCTTGCTTTAAGATTAAAATAGAGTATAAAATAAGAAAATAAACCAACAGGATAAATATTGAACTCTGAATCTAATATAAAAAATTTCTCCCCGGCTGCCGACAGAAACAAAGAGCCTATTTTAGACCTATTAAAATTATATATCTCAAAAGGACGTTTATTAGAGATTGGCAGTGGCACTGGTCAACATGCTGTTTTTTTTGGACAAGCCCTACCCGAACTTCAATGGATCACCTCTGATGTAAAAAGAAATCACTCCACTATTAAAGAGTACCTTATTGAGGCTAAACTAAAAAATGTTCACGGCCCCGAAACACTAAAGGTGGGCGAGCATGACTTTCCAAAGGGGAAATTTAATTATTTATTCACAGCCAATACATTTCATATTATGTCCTGGAAAGAGGTGAAAACTCTTATTAAGTTATTTGGCAAACGATTGCGTGAAGGTGCTTTAGTATTTATATACGGCCCCTTCAACTATAACGGCGATTTCACCTCTGAAAGTAATAAAGCTTTTAATGATTCACTAAAAGACCGTAACACCAATTCTGGCATTAGAAACTTTGAAGATGTTCTTTCAAATATGCAAGCCAGTGGGTTTAAAATTTTAAATGACCATGAAATGCCAGCCAACAATAGGCTTTTAGTTTTTGAGCGCCTAGCCTTCAAAGAAGATTAAATGTTAAAGATTAATAAAATTTTAGATCTTCCTTTTATATCTCACCCACTTACCATCGCTACTCTTATACTTTTAATTATTAATGATAATTATTTAAAACAAATGTACGGCAATGCAATCACTGGAAAAATTAGTGATTTCTGCGGGCTTTACTTCTTTCCTTTATTTCTTTTAGCTTCGGTTACAATCATTATACGCATAGTAAGAAGTAAAAATAATTATGAACCCTCTTGGCCTCACTTACTTATTATCATAATTATTACTTACTCATTTTTTGCAGGAATTCAACTCTCAGAACATCTTGCAAGGTTTTATGAGTCTTTATTACACCCATTAGGTTTTCCTGCAAAGGTCACCCGTGACCTCACTGACCTAATAGCATTTATTAGCATTGTCCCCTTATATATTTTTAATAGAAATCTTGGGGCAAAATAAAGGGTTAAAGGTTTTCAATAGTGATTGTACAAGCATACTCACCGTTATCCACACAGGTATAAACCCAAATATCTTCATCTAACTGGTAAGTAATCTCGCAAACTCTAGTTTTACCACCAACAGTCCCCACCTCTTTTTGAGCTGAGCTCTCCCCCACTGAAGTATCGGGAAAGCCAAAATCAGTATAATCTGTGGCTGCGGGATCAGTGATTTCATAATTATCCACTGTGATTGAGTTATCCACTCTTGCTGGTGACACACAATCGGAAGAAATAAGCAGTGAACCATTCGCTAAACTAAAAGTCCCATCAGAAGTGGCCAATGATGCATAGGCTGCAACAATTAAAATAAAAACTGTAAAACAACTTTTTAAACTATTGAAAGCCATAAAATACCCCTATCATTGCTGAGTTTTGTGTATCCTCGCCAAAGCTATAACGAATATAAGGCCTAAAACTTGGAGACATATACCAATGTGCCCACAATCTAACTTCATAAGTGCCAACATCATCATCTAAGTCTTTTCTATAAGTGGCCGTCTTAAGCTGTGTTTGTGTCTCACGAATTAATGGCATTTTTAATGAGGCTGAAAAACCAAATGGCTTTAGCATCGGGTGAAAAGTAACTCCCACTTCAGGAGATATCAAAATACCTTTAGTGACTAACTTTACTTTTCCACTCGCAATTTCCTCAACGCTTTCTAAGTAAGTTAAGTCTAAACCATAAAATAAATGCAAACGACAAAATGACCAGTGATGATGCATGTAAAAGCCTAAATCAATTACTGGTGACTTAAAGCCATTATGCCTCCAAAGATCACTTGTGGTATGATCATCATAACTATCAGTAATTAAACCCATTCCAAACTTAATAGTTATGGGATTTAGCTTCATGTAATTTAATATATGAGATTCATTAGTAGATTGTTTTGAATGACGTTTTTTTATTTCTTCATCTTGTTTCAACTGCTCTTCAGTTAAATTTAGTTTTTTAAGCTTGGTATCAGACTTTACAATAGCTTTTTTTTCAGGCTTAGCATTAGTGGCATAAGCTTGTGTGGTTATAAGCATACAACTCAAAATTAATTTTAATATATTTTTTATAGTTGGGCTCAAACCCGCCTCCTTGGTTTTTTTGAGGATATTTAAATAGTCTGCTCCATTTTTCAAGATTTAAAATACAGTTTTTTTGAGCCCCTCTTAAAATTGATTTGAATATTGTTTTTTTACCACATAGCACGGGACAACATATCTAAGTCCCTCAAAATCTTAATTCTACAATACCAAGGTCCACAAGAACCCCTGAATAAAGCCTCACAATTGCTACTCATCGTTACTATTGTATAATTAAGTTATCTTCTACAAAGGGTAAGTTATGACAAAAATTTTAATAATTATTTTAAGCCTAACATCCACAGTTTCTTATGCTAAAAAATCACATATTGAACAAAACTTAAATAAAACTTTTAGCTTTGCAAAAAGCCCTGAACATGTTGCATTTTTTTTGGCTATATCATCAGCTAAGAAAGAGAGCATAAGAACCATTTACAATGACTTAAAAAATGTTAAATATAAACCATCACAGCTTAATATTAAAAACAATAAAATTTACATAAACAAAAAGTATTCCGGCATAAAAGTAACAACAAAAAACCCCTTTTTTGTTATTCACAAAGGTAATTACTGGCGTTATAATTATAAAAAAAGTTTAACTAGTAACTATTTCTCCTTAAAATCTTTATTATCTAAAACTAGTAGCGCCAGTCATTCACCCTATTTTTCCGCCACTGCTTTTGCGCAAAATAAAACTGAAGAAAAACTACCTGATCCAGACTCTAAACTTAATGATATACTTGGCTTTTCGGCATTCATTGTCGGAACAGTGTATGCTGCCATAGCCAATGATCGCAAAAAAAAACCTGATGGCACTAAAAGCTTTAATATTAATGACGCAGGAAAAGACTTTGGGAAAGTTGCAGATTTTTTTAAAATTTTCGCAAAAAAAATACCAGCTGATGAATACCATGATAAAGAACGTATTAGGCTTTTAGGTATTCTTGAACATAGAATTTTAACTTGCACAGCCCAAGAGTTTATCTTTAAAACACGCAAAGGAAAATTTGTTTTTGTAGATAAATCCGCAACCATGAAAGATGCACGACAAATCAATCAACAAATTAATAGGAATAAAAAGCTAAGAGAGACTATGACAACTGCCCAATTTGAGGCTCATATCATTGCTGAGCAAAAAGCCAGCATGGATGCATATAATGTCTATGAATATGATGAAAACAAGAAAAAAGTCCCATCTAACAGCGAGCTTAATAACTATTTTAAACGTGTTGCTTTAGAGTGCTTTGAAAACAGGGATTTTGGTGAGTTTGATGGCTTTAGCAAGGACTACAATGATGCACTCAATACTTTTTTTGAGGCCACCAGTAAAAAAGCTAATCAACAACCAAGCACTACTCCAGGAACTAGCAAAGGAGCTTCTTAGTGCCTAAAAAAACAGCTAAAACCCCAATGCTTGACCTCCACGGCTTTAAAGAAGATCAAGTTTACGACGCAGTTGACCGTTTTTTGTTAAAGCACGAAAGCGCTAAAGTGGTTCATATTATGACTGGTAAAGGAAAAGGGATCGTTAAAAAGACCGTAATTCAATACCTGAAGCAAGCTGGATATCCGGCAAAGCCACTGCGCATGGCCGGTGGTAAAGTGAATGATGGTGTGTTAGTTATTTATATGAACTAACCGCTTATTTGCATAAGCATCAGGAATAAAATGGACAAAATATTATGGGTCGACCTTGAAATGAGCGGCCTAGATGTAGAAAAAGAAGTTATTATTGAAGTGGCTGCCATTGTAACTGACCACAAAATGACCCCCCAAGACCAATATCACTCAGTGGTTAAACAACCACAAAAATATATTGAGAATATGGATGAATGGAACAAAACTCATCATGGTCGATCTGGACTCATTGATAAAATTCCACGTGGCAATGACCCTGCAGATGTTGAAGAGGATCTTATCTCCTTTGTAAAAAAACATTTCCCAAATGAAAAACCAGTGCTTGCCGGCAACTCTATTAATCAAGATCGTATTTTCATTAATAAGTATATGCCAAAGTTAGCCTCAATGCTTCACTATAGAATGCTTGATGTTTCTTCATGGAAATTAGTTTTTAAATTCATGTATAATATGCGCTTTGAAAAGACAGAAACCCATCAAGCTATGGATGATATCAAAGAGTCCATAGCTGAAATGAAGTATTACCTGGAATTCATTAATGTTAAAAAGGGATCTAAATGAAATTTTTGTTAATAAGCTTAATAATATTAACTTCAATAAATTTATACGCTACAGACTTGAAAAAAAACCTTGCCACTTTAGAGGTAAATACGCCCCTGTTAAATGAGGTTGTTAAATTGTCTCCAGTGGAAAAACATCATTTTAATCTTGAGGCTCCTCAAAACTGTAGTGAAACTAAAGACAGTTCATCCATAGATCCCAGCGCTAGCACTATCACCTGCCAATTCCATAAGGCTGGTAAGCACACAATCACCGTGAGTGTTTGTGATGATGAAAAAAAATATTGCAAACAAGAGTATTTTGACGTCAATGTTAGTTCCAAAAACTCTGGTGCAAAAAAAATTGCCAATTCTCCAATCTCTGTAACTCAAGAGTCGCAAACAAAACTAAAGAAAATTATTCTACCAGGCTTTCACATAGCAAACCCAAGCGAAGCTAAAAAGCTCTTAAAACCCAAACATAAAGGCGTTATTGTTTTAGCCAGTGCCGAGTGGTGCCCCCCTTGTAATAAGAATAAAGAGTTCCTATTCCCGCAAAGTGAATTTCAAGAATCAAGTAAATCATTTTTAAAAATCTATGTGGATGGCGACTCAGCGGATATGACTCAATGGAAGTCACTTATTGATTTCAAATACTACCCAAGCTTTATATTTTTAAATCGTGACTTCAAACAAGTTGATATTAGAATCAGCGACACAGATACTTATAACTTTAACCAATGGACCAAAGCTTTTGATAAAATTTCTGAGACTCCTATAAAAGATGTTATTAAACGATTTGAAGCTAGACAAAACGGCAGCCTATGGCAAAAGCTAAAAGATTTTATAAAAAAAACCAATCATAACCAAGATCAAGACCGGCTAGTGAGTTGGTACGAAAATAATTATGATTTTCTTAGCATGTATAAGGTTATTGAAAATAACCAAAACAAATTCCCTAAACTCTTTCAAATGGCAGAGATTGAGCATCTAACAGACCTTATTGATAAGTCTGCTGATGGAAAACAAAAAGAGATTCTCCAAGAAAAACTTGATTTTAAAATACTTAAAATTTTTCACTCAAATCCCGCTGAGTACATTACTTATACTGATTTACTACAAGCAAAGTGCAGCACCCCTGGCAAATCTCCATTTAACCAATCTATGTGTGGAAAGCATATCAATAATTATCTACTCGCTCTAAAAGATATACGTGACAAAAACAAAGACCAACTTACAGATACTGATATTGCAGCTCGTGCAGCCACCTATCATTCTAATAAGTTAAAGTTTACAAAACTCAAAAACTCAAATGAAGAAAAACTAACATCACTAAGGAAAAACTGCTTTGATTCATTTGAGTTATTAAAAAACTTTACTCCGCTTAAATATAAATCTAGATACACAAAAACTAGGCAGGTTAACTGTCTATCTGAAAAGAGCCTAGAAAGCTCTGGCCTGGCCATACTTAATGACTTAATTCAAGACTACCCCCATGAAGAGATCTACTACAGAAAAAAGTCTAAAGTACTTACAAGCAAAAAAGACTACAAAGGAGCTCTAAAGTCTATTGACCAAGCCTTAAAGTACTCCTATGGAAACTTAGTTTATTACAATAGTATTTCAAAGGCTAAAATCCTGAAGAAACTTGGCGATGTTAAGTCTGGAAAATCTTTACTAACTGACTTAATCAGCAGCATCAGCCTTAAAAAAGATAGTGAGCGTGAGCAAAGGATGCTAACTATGCTCCGTAAAACTATTAAGAACATATCTAAAGAAGGTACATAATATAAATAAAAAAAGCTCACCATCTGATGAGCTTTTTTCTTAGTTACATTTATAAAACTAATTACAGCTGGTAAATTTAAAACTATCTTCAGATGATATATAATACCTTAAAATTCTTCCACTATTAGTATCAGAAATTATTAAATTATTGTTAACCCCTTTACTCAAATACCTTGCTCGATTCAAAAATGTTCCAGGCAAGCAAAGTGTACTAACTTGTGCAACAACCTTTTTTTGCGGATCTAAGGCATTTTTACGATTAATTTTAAAATACTTAAGTGTTTGACCACTTGATACAACTACATGGTCAATATCACCTTCGCTAAAAACCTCAAAAGCTCCGAGCACTTTTGCAAAGGGCTTATCAAACTCAATTTTCTTAGTAGTATTTTCAACTAAATTTTGAACCGAAAACTCTCTTGCGCCCATACTGTACATTAGGCCATCCTCACTAGCTTTCATACTGTAGTTTAAGTAAAAACCCATATTTTTGCTATCTATAGCCTCTGTGCTATTCCCAATACTGGCCATGTATTCTTTACCTTTATCTAAGTCACCGGCATAATGAGACTCTTCATCTACAACTTTAATACCGTCCACATTAGTTTTACTAATAAAACCTGAAAAACCTTTATGTTTCTCCAGCGGAGTCGCTGCCGCATAAGTTCTAGATGTATATAAAGACTTTTCATACTTATCATAGGCAAAACTGAATATTCTATAACCATAATAGTACTTATCATTACCAAAGTTGTCTGCCTCATCAATATTTTCCATACTTCTACCGACTACAGTATTAGCTACTTTATTTTTTAAATCTAAAGCAATAACACTTCCATAAAACCCTGTGCTCATATAAAGAATTTCATTATCACCGTCAAAATTACCTACTAAACTTTTATTATGATAGTTAGCAGTTGCATCTCGACCACTAAACGTAAAATCTTTCAGTGGTAAATTGGATGGTTCTATTCCTATAGCTACATCTTTCTTACCAGCTATGGTTGAAATTCCACCTGTTAAAGCATCAACCTTTCTTATTACATGATTAATGCTATCTATATAGTAAATATTACCATTAGGGTCTTCTACAACTCCGTCTGATTGACCAATAATTGCTGTTAAAGCGTTACTCTCTGTTTCCTTATAAACTTCTCTACCAATACGATATTCTAGTTTAAAATTAGAATCATAAACACCTACTTGAGACCTATAAGATTCTGAAATGTAAAACCTTGGTTTACCATTTACCATATCCATCAATAGTCCTCGTATGTACTGCCCATTTAATTCAGGCAAAGGTGTGGATACTTTTTTAGTATTAATATCGATAACTCTCAACCCTGTACTGGTGGATATATACAATTGACCTTCATACACTAGCATTTGGTAACTCCAACCGCCGTTACCTAAAAGCGTTTGCTCAAAACCTCCGCCATCTAAAGGCGATAACTTCCTTATCAGATGACGGCCCCAACCTCTAGCAGCACCGTCAGCTGTCGATCCAAGATATATATTCCCCAGTGAATCAGTTGTTATAGCAGATGGTAGATCGAGTGTTAGAACCGGATCACTAGAAATAGTATTAGCAGGTATTTTTATTTTTTCAGGAATAACAACTGATGATAATGCCACAATACCATTTCCTGCAATTCTATACTTAGCTAAATCTTCAAGAGTTAATACTTTTGATATTTTATCTAAGTCTTCCCATGGAATTTCAAATAAATATGAGCCAGCACTAGCATCATCACCAATAATTTTTTGGATAGTGTAAATTAGTAATGTCCTTTTACCTTTATAGTTTCTTTCTGCTAGCTTAGACCTCTTTACATTGGATATTTTCTGAATATTTGCTCGAGTTCTATTTTCATTTAATTTAGCATAAAAAATACCGTCGATTGATGATGAATATACTGCTGAATTTTTACTTTCATCAAATATCATACCATTCATATACCCTCGATATGTATTTGCTATAGAATCGCCATTTCCAGTAGGAGCTAACTGCCCATTTCCTGCGAAGAGAGAGACTTGATTGGGAGTTTGAGACTGAGCTGAACTTATAACCCTAATATTATTAAAGTGCTCATCTTGTATATAAATATTTCCTAGTGCATCTTTTGCTAAGTTACCAGGTTTCTTAAAACGAATATTAGGTGCAAGGTAATCACTACCATTTCCTTGTGAATTTTCACCAACAATAACCTTCCATAAAGATGTCATTGGTTGAGACATGACATGGTTTAAATTACCAGCCCTGTCCTTAAGATAAATACAAAAGTACAAACTATCTAAAGGGCTCTTCTGCGGCCAACTCACTGTAGTCCCATTTGTATATGTTCCCCAGTCCTTAATAACACTAACTTGAGAGGTTGAACAATCACTCACTGCAGAGTAAGCCACCTTAAGCCCATTCACTTCATCTATCCCAGAATTAAAGCCTGTGGAAGACATCACATCAGTACCGCTCCAATCAATAGACACAGTCTCCTGGTGAGAATAGATAACTCCTTCTAAGCCACTTGCTAAAATACCTTCTGCATTAATTTTTGGATGAACTGTATCCAGTCCAATATTTTGATTAATTATTTTAACCGGAATACCTTCTCCAGTTAACTCTACATAAATACTTTTTATTCCATCTTTTGAACCGTCAGGAGCATAATTATCTCCTAAATCAAATTTAAAATTTTCTTGCGTAGGTTGTGAAATTGAATTTTCAAAGTTCGGCGAATCAGATATCCTCATGGCTTTATAAATAGAGGTATTTACTTTTAATTGAATATCAATAATTTTTTTGTTGGTATAATCAAAGCCATTTTCTAGTACTAAATCAGAACCTAGTAATTTGTTTACATGAGAAGCTTCTGTAGCAAAGTCAGCGTCGGAACAGTTTTGAAACCCCAATAAAACAGTTAATGGAAAATAAAACATAAAGAAATTTTTCCAATTTAGCAAAAATGACCTTGGCTGCAATTTAGATTTTGATCTTCTATTCATTACTGATTACCCCCAATAGATATCTATAATCCCAACTAGTCTTCGGTCATATCACTAAATAACTTTAAGTTAATTCATTGAAATATCTTTAAATTTTAAATACTTAATAAAAAAAAATCATTATTTTATCTCAATCAGAGACTTTTGTTCTAAAAAAAATATCTATAAGTGATTCTAATCATGAAAACGAATGAGCTGAGCTTAAATTGGCTACATCATAAGGCCATAATATTATTAATTTGAAACAAATTATATAAAGTAAGTTCATATCTATAATATTACTTTAGCTTACCGACCTTTGTCTGATAAGCCAGTATGAAGTATGTTCTACTTATCTTAATAAGCTACTCTCTAGTATCTTGCTTAAATGAGGAAGAATCTACACTCACTATTGATTTAAATATGCATTACACGGATATGCAAAGTTATAATTCATTAACTACAGGCCAAAATACTGTTCTTAAAGCAAAAACAAACTTAAATTCAAATGTTGAAAATAAATGGTACAAGGATGGCTTAATATTACCTGAAGTGAGTAGCTTACTAACTCTCACCAGTGTTACCACTACTGATGCCGGCATTTATATGAATGAAGTCACTTCTATGCACTCACTTTACAGCGCACAAATGAAAAGCCCACCAATTATTGTTGAAGTTGATAAGTTTGTTAAAGCCATAGACCTCGGTTCTGATTCCGATATTCAAGCGGAAAGATTAACCAAGGGCAATAATGGCGGCTACTTTTTATCAGCCTATTTAAGTGGAACTACAACTCTAAATGGAACCACCTATAGCTCAGGTGCTAAACTTGATGGGTTAATTATTAAGTTTGATAAGTATTTAAATATTGAATGGGTTTTTCATATATCAGATGTGGAAGAACATATTGAGATTTGGAATTATGGCCATATAGTAGATAAAGATAATAATTTTTATTTTGGATTTGATGCTCTTTCAAACTTCACAATCGGCACTGATACATATCTTGATATCATTAACCAAGATTCATTTATTGTTAAACTCAACACAAAGGGTGAGTTCCTGTGGTCACAAAGAGTTCGAGGTTCAACCGATGGAGATTGGAGAACCGGCATGGCCTTAGATTCCAACCAGGACTTTTACCTATATGCTGCAGTTAGAGGCCCAAGTATTGAGCTTGAAAAAACTGGAACTCAAACTATTAGCACTGGTGCATTAGACCATAATATTATTGTTAAGTTTGATAAAAATAATGGAAATTATATTAATCATGCATTTATTGAAAAAACAAGTGCCAGTGGCTGGGGTATGTGGGGCTTTAAAATGAAAATTGACAGCCAAGATAATATTTACATTATTAACTTTTTCGAAGGAAGCTTTAAACTATCAGACAAAACAACTTTTACAAGCTCTGGAGTTGGTTGGTCAGATGCTAATATTATTAAGTTTAATAGTAACTTTGAGCCATTATGGAGTAAAGTTTTTGCTTCATCAGGAGATCGATCATCCTTTGAACATATGGAGTTCGATCGTAATGATAACCCTGTACTGTCAGGCAGCTTTAGCGGCACAATTGACTATGGAACAGGGCTACTGACAGGCGCTGGTGGAACTGAACAATCTCTAGTAAAGCTCTCAAAATTAGATGGATCAACAGCGTGGGCACATCATATTTCAGGTACAACAAATAATGATAATGCAATTGAGCTTTATAACTCCCCTAGCGGTAAGACCTTTGCTATAGGCTGTTACAATAATGGTGGCGGAAACTTTACTTTTGCAGGACAAACTAAGACTGCTATTTCTGGAATTAAAACTTGTGGTTATGCCTATCTAGATTTAGATACTGGCGCACTCGAATTTATTAGATTTATAGAAGGTAACTTCAGCCATAATCCAGCACAGCGAGTTAACTTCTTCAATTCGGATGATTACCTAGTCGGCGCTTTATCGCCAGCGAATACAACCGCATTAACGAATATCTCACTTCCAAACTCTCTTGTAACAGACCGCCTTTATATGTTTGTAATAAATAAAGATTAAAAAAAAGCCTGCTTCAAGCAGGCTTTTTACAAATTTATATTAATAAATATAAGACTAATACCTATAGTGCTCAGGCTTAAATGGGCCTTTTTTATCTAAACCAAGATATTCAGCTTGCTCTTGAGTTAACTCAGTTAACTCAACACCAATTTTACCAAGGTGTAACTTAGCAACTTTTTCATCTAACTCTTTTGGTAAAACATAAACACCCACATCTTGGTATTTACCTTTGTTCTGCCAAAGATCTAATTGCGCCATCACTTGGTTAGTGAATGAGTTACTCATTACAAAACTTGGGTGACCTGTTCCGCAACCTAAGTTCACTAAACGGCCTTTAGCTAAAACAATGATCTCACGACCATCTTTCATTGTGTGAATATCAACCTGTGGCTTAATTTCACGCATTTCAGAGTTTTTGTTAAGCCATGCCATATCAATTTCATTATCAAAGTGACCAATATTACAAACAATGGCTCCTGCTTTCATATTGTTAAAGTGATCTTCATTAATAATATCAAAACAACCAGTTGCGGTAACAAAAATATCAGCAGTTTTAGTTGCAGTTTCCATAGTTACCACTTGATAACCTTCCATTGCCGCTTGTAAGGCACAGATTGGGTCAATCTCAGTGATTAATACTCGACAACCATAGTTTCTAAGTGAAGCAGCACTCCCCTTACCAACATCACCAAAACCGGCAACAACAGCTACTTTACCTGCAAGCATAACATCAGTGGCACGCTTAATACCATCAGCTAAAGACTCACGACAGCCATATAAGTTATCAAACTTAGATTTAGTTACAGAGTCATTTACATTAATTGCAGGAACTTTTAACTTTCCTTCTTTGTGCATTTTTACTAGGTTGTGAATTCCAGTAGTAGTTTCTTCTGATAATCCAATAATGCTTTCAAGTTCTTTTGCAAAACGAGGCTCATGCATCATGTTTGTTAAGTCACCACCGTCATCTAAGATTAAGTTGTAACCTTGCTCTCCCCAACCAGTGATTGTTTGTTCAATACACCAGTTAAATTCTTCTTCAGTTTCACCTTTCCAAGCAAAAACAGGAATCCCAGCAGCAGCCATTGCTACAGCAGCATGGTCTTGAGTTGAATAAATATTGCAAGAGCTCCACCTGATCTCAGCACCTAGGTGAGTTAATGTTTCAATAAGTACAGCTGTTTGAATGGTCATGTGCAAACAACCAGCTATCCTAGCGCCTTTTAATGGCATTGTATCACCGTACTCAGTACGTAAAGACATTAATCCTGGCATTTCAGTTTCAGCAATAGCAATTTCTTCACGACCCCATTTGGCTAAACGCTCAAACTCTTTTGGATCATTCATTGCTGCTTTACAAACCATAAAATCAACTTTGTTATTTTTTGTAGTTGTATTTGTAGACATAGTTTCCATAAACCTCTCTCTTATTTTTAAGCAAAATGCTTAAGTTAAATTAATCTTCCAATAATGTTAAAACTTCATATGAAGTATCAGTTATTAAAATTGTATGTTCAAATTGAGCAGACAAACTCTTATCATGTGTCTCATAATATTTAATACTAGAGTTTGCAATTGGCACCTCAATTATTTGAGCAGAATTTTGGTTAATCATAGGCTCAACTGTTAAACAGGTCCAGGGTTTTAAGCGCTCACCGCGACCTTTTTTTCCAAATGAAGGCACAAAGGGGTCTGTATGAAAAACATTTCCAATTCCATGACCACCAATTTCTTTAACAGCATAAAGGCCTTTTTTCTGGATATATTTGCCAATAGCAAAGCCAATATCACCCGTTGTACCAAAGGGTGCAATAGCCTCAATCCCCTTCCACATAGCTCCATGAGCTACTTCTGTGACCTTTTTAGCAGCATCAGACACATTACCAACAAAGAACATGGCTGAAGTGTCTCCATAAAACCCATCTTTTTTTGGAGTAACATCAATATTAATTACATCGCCATCTTTTAAAACAGTCTCATCTGGTACTCCATGACAAACACAGTGATTTACAGATGTACAAACAGACTTAGGGAAGCCGTGATAGCCCAGCGGAGCAGGCTCTGCCCCATTTTCTAAGGTAAAATCATGTATAAGCTGGTTAATCTCATTAGTACTAACCCCAGGTTTCACGTAAGGCTTAATGAACTTAAGAGTTTCAGCTGCCAAACGGCAAACCACTCTCATTTTATCTATGTCAGAAGGACTCATACTCATACTCATACAAAAACAAACTATACTCATTATCATTTAGGGTCAAATCACTGTGTAAAATTAGTAATTTATCCATTATTTTAGAAGGCAAAAAGCTATTTACCCACCACAGCCTTACTGGCCACAAAAAAAAAGCCTACCAAAACTGGTAGGCTTAATCTCATTATACTCAAACTTACTTAAATTTACTTTAAGTGCTTGCTTACAATTTTAGTCATTTCAAACATAGAAACAACAGCTTTTCCGAAAATCGGCTTTAACTTTGCATCAGCAACAATGTTTCTTCTATTTTTAGGATCTTGAAGGTCATGCTTCTTGATGTACTGCCATAATTTTTTAACAACTTGTGTTCTTGGGATTGGTTTAGCACCAACTACTGCAGCAAGTTTGTCAGAAGGCGTTAAAGGCTTCATGAAAGCAGCATTTGGCTTTCTTTTAGTCTTTTTCTTCTTCTTTTTAGCTACTTTTTTCTTAGCTTTCTTTTTAGTGGCTTTTTTCTTAGCCTTCTTTTTAGTAGCTTTTTTCTTAGCTTTCTTTTTAGTAGCTTTTTTCTTAGTGGCTTTTTTTCTTGTAGTTTTTTTCTTAGCCTTCTTCTTAGTCTTTCTCTTAGTAGTCTTTTTCTTAGCTACCTTTTTCTTTTTTTTTGTAGTTTTTCTTTTTGCTACTTTCTTTTTTTTCTTTTTTGTAGCTTTTTTTCTAGTTGCTTTTTTCTTAGCTTTTTTTCTAGCCATTATGTATTCCCCTCTTTTTAATATTAATTATTAATAATTTAATAATAACTCTATTTTTAAAATCATACTTAAATGGAAACAGATGTCCAAAGAAAAATACACTTTTTTAAAAAAAAATGCATTTTTTCTTAAAATCCCCCTCTCAAAAGACATTTTTTCCCACCAAAAACTAGGTCTAAAACATGTAAGAATACACGAAAATTACGGAGAAAAATAAGTGTCAGCAAAAAGCCACAACCTATTGAATGGTCTTATACTTAAGCCTTTTAGGGATTAGAGTATCCACTCCTAGCCTTTTTTTCAGGTCTTCTTCATACTCAGAGTAAGTTCCAGTGAACCAATTCACTTTACTGTCTCCTTCAAATGCTAGTGTGTGCGTCGAAACCCGGTCTAAAAACCACCTATCATGGCTAATTATAACTGCCGAACCCCCAAAGTTTAGTAAGGCTTCCTCTAGGGCACGCATCGTATTCACATCTAGGTCGTTAGTAGGCTCATCTAAAAGAATTAAATTCGCCCCTTCTTTCAGCACTTTTGCTAGGTAAACTCGGTTCCTTTCTCCACCGGAAAGGTCCTTCATTTTCTTTTGCTGATCTCCACCACTAAAGTTAAACTTGGAAACATAGGCTCTGGAATTAAACTCTTTGCCACCAACTAAAATTGTGTCGTTACCACCAGTGACTTCTTCCCAAATTGTTTTATTTGGGTCTATGTCAGCCCTTTTTTGGTCAATATAAGCAAGCTTAACTGTTTTACCCACATTAAACTCACCGCTATCTGGTTTTTCTGCACCTGTGATCATATTAAAAAGTGTGGTTTTTCCCACACCATTAGGACCAATCACACCAACAATGGCCCCTTTAGGAATACTAAAGTTAAGATCATCTATTAAAAGACGACCATCATAGCCCTTATTAACTCCCTTGGCTTCAATAACAACATCTCCCAACCTTGGGCCGGGAGGAATATATATTTGTAACTCCTTTAATTTATCTTGGCTTGGCCCTTTAAGTAAGTCTTCATAAGCAGACACACGAGCTTTAGATTTAGCTCTTCTCCCCTTAGGGGCCATCTTTACCCACTCCAATTCCTTCTCTAGAGTTTTCATTTTTTGACTTTCCGTTTTTTGCTGTTGAGCTAAACGCTTACCCTTGGCGTCTAACCAACCTGAGTAATTACCCTTAAATGGAATACCCTCACCACGATCCAGTTCCAAAATCCAACCAGCCACATTATCTAGAAAATAACGATCATGGGTCACAGCAATAACTGTTCCCGGAAAGGTATCCAAAAAGTGTTCAAGCCAGGCCACAGATTCTGCGTCTAAATGGTTGGTAGGCTCATCAAGCAGTAAAATATCTGGCTCTGACAATAGTAAACGACAAAGAGCCACACGTCTTTTTTCTCCACCAGACAAATGAGTTATGGCACTATCATCTGGAGGGCACCTAAGGGCCTCCATGGCACGATCAATCTTTTGGTCTACATCCCAGCCATCTAAATCTTCAATCTTCTCTTGAACCACACCTTGGCGCTCAATGAGCTTTTCCATTTCACCTGGAGTAATGTTTTCATCACACATTTTCATGCTTAATTCTTGAAACTCAGTAAGGTAATCACTTAAAGGGCCTAAGGCTTCCATTATGTTTTCTTTAACAGTTTTGCTTTCATCTAACTTGGGCTCCTGCTCGAGGTAGCCCACCTTAAAATCTTTAGCCGGAAAGGACTCACCTAAAAACTCATCATCCTTGCCTGCCATTATATTGAGCAAAGACGACTTCCCTGAGCCGTTAAGTCCTAAAACTCCAATTTTAGCTCCATAAAAATAAGAAAGATAAATATCTTTTAATACATACTTATTAGGAGGATAAACCTTACTCACACCCTTCATTGTATATATGATTTCTTCAGCCATAATTTACCTCTCATTGTTTAATAATTATTTACTAAGTTAAAAGAGCTTAAAAAAAGATCATCTTTAACAGGAGTGCACTTAGAATACATCCCTAACATAGTTATTTCTTGTACATAACTCTTTTTGTCTTGTCAAAAAACTCAATTTCATCTTTAAATAGCACATGGATAAAAAAAACTTAAAAAACTTTGACCAGATAAGCTCAAGACTCAAGGATGCTCTGCAAGAATTTGAAAGCATTAAAAAGTCTGCGCCTCAAAGTAAATCCTTCTTCAACGAAGATGTAGCTCAAAAGGAGCTCATAAAAAAAATTAAGTCCTTGATTAATGATCTTTCATAAATACATACTATTTAGATGAAATTATGTATTACTCCCATATTAGCTTTATGCTTAACTGCTTGTAGTAGTAAAAAAATAACTGTTATAAAAGTTAAAACTCATAAAAAGCATTCATATAGCAAAATCGGTATAAATAAAAACGACTGCCTTACAATGGGCAAACAGGAGTGCGAACTGTTTAAGCTGGTTAACAACTTACGCACAAACAAAGGCATCAACCCTTTAATTGCCGTTGAAAACTGCATAACAGCAGCCAGGCACCACTCCTTACAAATGAAAAGTAATAATAAGCTCACTCACGATGGTAAGGTGGAAACTTGGGCCAATCGGATACAACGTTTTGGAGCTATTGGTCAGCAAATGGCTGAAAATATAGCCTTAGCCTCATCAGCAGATAAGGCCGTTGAGCTACTGCTGACATCTGCCGAACATAAAGCTAACATGCTCAACCCAGTCTTTACCCATACAGGCATAGGCCATAACGCTCGTTATTGGACTCAGTGTTTTTTAGAAATTTAAATTAACTATTTTTTGTGGGAACAATCAGGGCTATTTAGGTTCATATTGTCTTTATTTTTTTGCCATTCATTTGTTGAGTACAACTTTAATGCTAAAGCATGTAACCCACTTTGCAACTCAGACTCTAATAATTTATAAACAAGCTGATGGCGCTCTACCCTTGAAAGGCTATCAAATTTATCAGAAACGGCCACTAACTTAAAGTGTGTTTCACGCCCCGGAGGCCCCTGGTGCATGTCTGACTCATTAACCACCTCAAGATGGCTGGGAGCCAAACTCATATTAATAATTTCTGTAATTTTTTGTTCACGCATTTTTTTTTATTTTTGAACGCTCTTAACAAATCTTCTAAAACGAGATAATTGACCGCGGGCTTTACCAAGTCGTCTTGGGTTAATCTTTACTTCACCAACAGTAACTACTTTACAGGTTTCGATCTCACCAATAACTATATCTAACTCACCAATGCGGTTTGAGCCCTTACCACCAGAATAAGCCACAGAACCTGTAATGTAATATTTTGAGGTATCTAGGTTTTTTTTAAGTTCAAGTAAGGCTAGGATTTCTAAAACTTGTCCTTCATCATCAAAATCAAAATCCATGGCTTCATAGTTTTCTAAAATTAAATTATAGTGATCGCTCTTAGCCCAACCACCACTAGCTCCGCCAGGAGATGAACCTTTAAATATTCCCCAAAGCTTTCTTAGTGTTTCACGAGAGATTTCATATTCGTAATCAAAACCTCTTTGCACACCACCTGTACGGCTGTAGGTAATGTACTGTAAGTCTTCACTAAAGAAATCTGAGATTTTATTGGTTTGGCAATGCTCTGGAACAGTTTGATCATTTCTTAGGTGTTCAACATGAGTACCAGCAAAAACAGAAGAAGATAATATAAACGACAATAATACTAGTAGATTTTTCACACCACACCCCCATGCAAGTTACGAATAACTATATGCTTTATTCATATGATAGCAAGAGAATGAATAAAACTAATTGAATTCTATTAAAAATGTCATTTTATTTAAGATTTATAATGTAACTTATGACAAAAAAGTTTTTATAGAAAGTACAATTAATAAAACAATAAGGATCACTCCTCTAGTCTTCCTACTCAGTAAATGTTGGATTTTGCGCCCAAAAAAAGATGTGGAAACAGCACCTAAAACAAGAGGAAATGTATAATCTTGAATATGGGGCAGCACAGTATGTGCATCATTTTTTAACAAATAAGCTAAGCAAGCAAAAAAGGTGGTAAAAACCATGATCCCATTTGATGTTGGAGAAATTTTATCATCATCTACCCAAAAAATACCCACTAACATTAAGCTTAAAATAAGCCCTGACCCGATACCTAGTAAGCCTGATAGTACACCTGCAATCAGGGATAAGAATCCATAAAAATAAAGCTTAGAAGGGCTAGTGGCTACGACAGAACCCTTTTCTTTTTTAAAGACTTTAAATATATTTAAAAGCCCCCAAAACAGTAAAACACTGGCAAGTGTTAGCCTTAAATCATCATTACTAAAGTAAGGACTAATAAAAAATGCCGCAACACCTGAACCTACAGCTGTTAATGGGCCAAATAAAAAAACAGCTTTTAAATTAACCTTCCCACTTCTCAAAAAAGAGATGGTATTGATTGTTACTATAATTAATATGGCAGCCAGAGATACAAATACTGACTCTTTTCGACTTAAATCTGTGAACAATGGTAAAAGAGGGACTATTAAAATCCCTCCACCTAAACCTAAAATACTTGAAATTAGCCCAACGACACAGCCAAGAGCTAATGTGGCTAAAAACATTAATTATGTACGATTATGAACAAGTAGACGGATGGCATCTATAAAAACAACTTCAATTTTTCCTGAAGTTACAGACTTAATAAAACCAACACCAAACTTAACATGGTCAATACAGGTGTCTGGCTCATAAGAGCTTGTCATTTTATATGCGCTCTTGCCGTCCATACCAATTTTTTCGTTAAACATATTCCATGCACTTTCTGCAGATGACCTTAAAGAGGCTTTTTTACTGCGACCACGAGTTGATAAACTTGGTAATTTATAAGTCTTTTTACTTCCACAAATTTCGCACTCAAGCTTTGCAGAATCCTCAGCTGAATGAGCAAGCACAACATGAAAAGTCTCTTTGTCACATTTTTTACAGTCGTAATAAAAGTTTGTTGCTACTTTTGGTAGTATGTAATTTTCAACAGGTTTGTCTTCTTTTGCTGCCTTAGCTGCTTTTTTGGCCATAACACGTCCTAACTGGTGGTTTTTAAAGTGTGAACATCATAACATATTGACTCATCTTGGCAAGTAGATTGAAAGACTATCTTTAGTATCAGTGCTTCGCAGCTCAGATGGACGCAAATAAAATGGCCCCTCCCCCACTTCTATGAGTCTTTGTAGCAATTTTAAGCTTTCAGATTGTGTTCTCACAACTGATACTTTGCTTACTTTATACCTACTTTCAAAGTTTTCGCTCATACTCTTCTTGAAAAACACTTCCCAGTAATGAGGATCCACAGTTAGTCGGTAAGTGAGGGTCTCTGCATAGTCATGAACTGGCGTATAGGATGTAAGAATTTCAAACTCACCATAATGGGAGTGCAGCCTCAACGCCGGGCTTGTCCACTGAGTCATCCCACAGCAAACTTCAATATTTGCATACCACAAAGCAAAGGCCTTGGTTAAAAAACCGAGTCCGTAATACTTATTTTCCTTACTGATCATTGAATTTATAGAGCATAGATTATGAGCCACCCATTCTTTTTTTGCCATTGTGGGAATAATAATAAACAGGGATATGGGCACCCATTCTTGCTCTGGAGTGAGTGATTTATAAACAGATCGCATCTCATCGGTCATTTTACTTTGTCTAATGGCAAAACCAGCCACATAACCTGGCATAATCGCACAATCATAAAACACCCATCTCGGCATGGGCATTTCTGATTTTTCAAAGGCCTTATGCTCCAACTCTAATATTAAATTTGCAAAGCCCACATCCGCCATTTTAAGTGGGTTTTTCCTGATAACATCTTCTTTAAACCAATCGAGCTGAAAGCGAGACCCCGGTTGTTTAATTTTATTATCTGGGCGCACAAAAACATAGGGCTTAATATCCCCTGTGTTTAACCATTCCAGTTTAGTAGCATCATCAATAAGTTCATCAAGCGGGAGTATGGACATACTTATATTTTAAGTGAAAATTAAAAATTTATGTAGTCTAGTTAGGCCGTAATGAGCATAACGAATGTTAGGCCGATATAAATAAGCTTTCAACTTGTAGCGCATCTGTCCCCATTGGACAGTGCGATGCCTGTTGAAGTTCATTTGTAGTCTAGTTAGGCCGTAATGAGCATAGCGAATGTTAGGCCGATATGGATTATTTTTTACTTAACGAACCTAAAACTTCATTTAACTTTTCAACTGTATTCACTACAGTGTATAAATCATTTAGGTTTTGCAAAATCATTCTTTGCTCGAAAAGCAACTCAAGATACTCTAAAAAGCCCGACCAGTAATCATAGCAATTATAAATTATTATTGGCTTGTCATGCTCACCCAACTGCTTTGCAGCCAAAGCACCGACGCACTCATCTAAAGTGCCAATACCACCTGGCAAAACTAAAATGACTTCACCCTCATCAATTAACTTTTGTTTGCGCTCAGCCAGTGTTTCGCAAATAACCAACTCTGACAACCCCTCAGGCTTTGACTCTTTTTGGTCCAAATTTTTAGTTATAATCCCCTTAACAGTGCCACCAGCCTTAATGGCTTCGCCAGCAACAACACCCATCAAACCAAGATCTGATCCACCAAATATTAATTTATACTTGGCTAAGGATCGACCAACTAAATTAGCCTCTGAATAAAAAACAGGGGCTAATTTATCACTGGCACTGCAAAAAAATGAAATCTTCATACAATAAAACTTAAGCCTTTGGCCTTGTCATATCTTCAGGCTTAACTACGGCATCAAACTTAGCTTCATCAATAAGACCTAACTCACTTCCAGCTTGCTTTAAAGTTATTCCCTTTTCAAAAGCAGTTTTGGCAATTTTAGCTGCGTTATCATAACCAATATGAGGGTTTAAAGCAGTGACCAACATGAGTGAATTTTCTAAATGTGATTTTATGTTTTCTAAATTGGGCTCAATACCATCCACACATTTTTCTCGAAAACTATCACAAGAGTCACTTAATAACCTTATGGAGTTTAAACAATTAAAAACCATCATTGGCTTATAAACATTTAATTCAAAATTCCCCTGACTACCACCAACTGAAATAGCCATATCATTACCCATCACTTGTGCACACACCATAGTCATGGCTTCACACTGAGTTGGGTTTACCTTACCAGGCATAATTGAACTACCAGGCTCATTTGAAGGCAATTGTATTTCACCGATCCCACATCTGGGACCACTGCCTAGCCAGCGCACATCATTGGCAATTTTCATAAGGCTACAAGCAATCACCTTAAGAGCCCCACTCACCTCAACAATGGCATCATGTGCTGATGAGGATTCAAACTTATTAGGGGCAGAGATAAAATCTAAACCCGTTTCTTTTGCAATTTGCTCAGCCACTTTAACTGCAAAATCAGGATGTGTATTTAAACCTGTACCAACAGCTGTTCCACCAATGGATAATTGGTAAATATGGGGCAATGAATTTTTAACTCTTGTGATGCCCTTATTTAACTGCTCAACATAGCCTGAAAACTCCTGACCTAAGGTTAATGGAGTGGCATCCATTAAATGAGTCCTACCTATTTTTACAATGCTATTAAATTTTTTAGCTTTTTCATCAAAAGCACTGGATAAGTCTTCAAGGGCAGGAATCATTCTTTTGTTAAGTTGCTCCGCCACAGAAATATGCATGGCCGTTGGAAAGGTATCATTGGAGCTTTGCGCTTTATTGATGTCATCATTGGGGTGGATCGATTTATCTCCCACCGTCCCGCCATTAATTTCAATAGCGCGATTAGCGATCACTTCATTGCTATTCATATTAGTTTGCGTTCCACTCCCTGTTTGCCAAACAACTAAAGGAAAGTGTTCATCAAGCTTGCCTTCAATCACTTCATCACAAGCACTGGCTATGGAGCTAAACTTTTTTTCATCTAATAAACCCAAGTTCTTATTTACTGTGGCTGCTGATTTTTTTAATACTCCCAATGCCCGAATCATTTCGCGTGGGAATTTATCACCACCAATCTTAAAGTTATGTAATGACCTCTGAGTTTGAGCTCCCCAATATGCTTTTTTAGGAACTTCCATTTCTCCCATACTGTCTTTTTCTATGCGATAATCCATTTTACCCTACCTGAAGTTAAATTTTAGTCTTTGTATTTTTACGGTATTTTCCCTCTTAAGCAAGCCTTTGGTAAAAACTCAGAGTTGTTTAATAAAAATTATGTTACATTTTTATCTAAAAACAGAGTCCAGTTCCGCTCAATTAGGCTTAAGTTTCTTATATTGAGGCATAGTTTTTCCGATAAATATATATGGAAAATAAATTTTCATTACTGCAACTTAAAGTCCTATTTATAATTGTAATGACTATTGTTAGTTGCTCTCAAAATGCTGGCTATTATGATATTCCTTCAGAGGAAATAGTAATTCCAGCCACTCATCTAAAAATTGAATCTGCTCCAGACGGAACAGGCATAGAGATTCTTACTGCGGCATTAACTAATGGTACCCCAATTAATCTATATGCTATAGCAAGAACGGCTTCTGGGCAGTTTGTTTTTAATGCTACAGTTGATTGGACTGTTACTGGCTCTTTGGGCTATCTTACGCAAACCTCTGGATCTTTTACAACTTATACACCCAATGGTGCCTCAGGTGATGCCACGGTCAGCGCAACACATACTAACCTTAACCCTGATTCCACAGGATTACTGACAAGCTCTTATGATGTTGAATCAATCACAGGCCTTAGCCTTTGGCTAAGAGCGGAATCAATAACCGGCTCCCTTACAGATGGTGATGATGTCACTTCATGGAATGATGTTAATGGCAGCGGCCGTTCTGTGGCTGCATTAGGCGCAGGACAAGAACCAAATTTTATATCTGATGCCATAAATGGTTTACCAGTGATTCGTTTTAACTCGAGCAATAACGACGGGTTTATTTCCACATTTCCAATGTCAGATATTATCTCTGACTCTGAGTATACCTATTTTATTATTTTTTCAGCCACGACTATTGCCACTGATAATATAAACGCCTGGGAAAACAATGCACTAATCATGGATAATGGTGGTTTTGTTGGAGCCACTCTCCGCTCTGGCACTCCTTTGGTGCAAAGTTATAACTGGGATGGTGTAACAGCTGTTGCCCCAAAAAGTATTGCTCTTAGCAATGGCTACTTACTTACAAGCTATCATGAATCCGGAAGTATTTATTCACAACTTAATGGCGATACGGCAAGTTCATTTGCTTCAGGCAACACCACTGATTTAACGAATATGCTAACTGTGGGAGGCGGCTATGCTCCTGCGGGTTTTTATAATGGTGATATTGCAGAGATTATAGTTTTTAACACCTCTTTAAGCCTTGCCGACCGCTCTACTGTGCAAGATTACTTATGCAACAAGTATAATTTAACTTGCCCGTAGCAAACTGTTTTATTCTGAAACAACAAATTGAAAATATAAACAATTTGTAATTACTACTTTAACTCATGGACCTTAGTGCCGATAAATCTTTAAGGATTAATTTGGGGAGTCTTTATGTTTAATGAACGTTATCTTTCGATAAGCTCAATTATTATTATGATTTTTGTATTAACTTTGGGTTTTAATAACTGTGGTGAAGGCTTTCAAACTATTGGTGATGGTAGCGAAGACTTCTTTTCAAATGGCTTAACCCCATTACCTGCGCCTGAGCCTGAAAGACCTCCATTAGTTCAGCAATTAAAATATTTAAATATTTCTGATCAACCCCAAACTATAGTAATTGACAATTATGACGGCAATATTCATCTTCAAACCCTTAATAATAATTACTTCTCATTTACTAAAAGCGCCAGTGATGTCAATGAATTAAAATTTTATTACGGAACTATGGGAGAATGGTTTACTAAAAATTATAAACTGGCGACAATACCAACTGTTACTCATTCATCAAACGATTACGAATTAACTTTTGCTAATTTTACAATTTATCATGGCATTCAATACCTTGCTATGTCCTTCAAAAAACAGAACGAAGAATTTTACAAAAGTGTTACTTATAAATACTTAAATAACAACGGTATTTTAGAACCCCAGCTCTATCATACTAGTGAAGAGTTTTCTAGTAGAAGTTTTATTACTCAAAAAATACCTTTGAGCCCTAACTGGGATTACTTTTTACATAGAGAATCCGCAAAACAGTATATTCGTCACAGCCAAACCCAAGAGGAGATCACTGTGGACGAGCTAGTTAGTATTTCAGAAGATGAAAAATGGTTAATCTCAGACCGTAATGATAATAACTGCTATGCCGTTAACCTTGAAACTAAACAATTCACACTTCTTGGGCTAAAAACTGGAGCTCACGAAAAAGATGGCTGTAGTAGTTATAAATTCATAAACAACGAAATTATTAGGCAAAATTATTTCAGGTCGAACTTAACAAATTCAAACTATGAAGAAAAAGATATTAAAATTATTGATTTTAAAAACTCAAAAACCTTTACTGTACCTCCAGGCTACTTTAATTATGACGAGAAAACAACAGCTCTTACATTTCTTGGCAGTGATAATAAAATTAAAAAACAATATTTAAGTGACTTCTTAGAGGCTAAAAATCCAACAGTATCATACAAAACTATTACTAAAGAAGGCTTTGGTATGGATAAAGCTTACCTAGTTCCTTATTTTGATCAATTTGTATCAACTTATTATAGTGAACTTAGTCAAAGTAACTTTTTCATTAATAGCTCTACTGGAGCTTCTATTAACTTAAATGAACTTCGACCTAAACCAGAGAATGCTTTAGGAGTTAATCCTCGTACTTACTATGCTAATATAAGTAAATATGGTGACAAACTATATATGACTTATGATTCTAAAAATTATTACTTAGTTCAACTTGAAAACACTCCAAGCCAAATAGAAGAGCTCCCTGAGTACAACTGCACAATTAGCCAAGAACCAAAAAATAAATTATCTGAAACTTGCCTATGGGATTTAGTTAATAACCCAAAGCAATATAAAAACTTTTTTAAATTTAATGTTAGATACCCTCTTAGCTCTGAGTCTTTAAACTCTAAAAATAGATGGGTTTATATTCCACCAGGTACTAAAATTGACAATAGTGATGATAATAACTGGGTATACCCACAAGGAACAATATTTTTTAAAAACTTTGCCTACTCCGAAAACAAAGAAAATGTTACAACTTATACCAATATTGAAACTCGTATCTTAGAAAAAACAACTAGTGCTATTGGCGCAGATGCCTGGAGACCTTCAGTATATGTGTGGTCAGATGATCAAACCGATGCTGTCTATACAACTGATGGGGCAGATATTCCTTTAAAATACAATAGCTATGATTATACATATAAAGTTCCAAGCCTTGCTTCTTGCACGCAGTGCCACAGAGGAAACAATGATATGGCTGCTGGCTTTAACCAACTACAGCTTGATAGTGGACTTGGAGTTCATAGTGACCTTCACTCTTATTTTGATAAAGGCTTACTCTCAAAAAGACCAACAATATATAATGACATTCCAAATTTGGACCCTACAAAAGTCAGTGGATTTTCTGATTCACCTGAGCAAAAAGCCATTGGCTACTTAAGCACTAACTGCTCTGGCTGTCATAGCCCTAAAGGAGTGGCCTCCTTTATTGGTTTAGATTTCACTTATAAACTTGGAACTACAGACCATAAACTCACTAACGCTTATTTAACGGCTACTGAAAAGGGTTATGTTATCCCCGGTGACCACGCCAACAGTAAGGTTTATACCGCTGTGGAGTCTGGCTACATGCCTAAAGGCAGCGTCCTTAAAGACACAAAACTAACAGCTATCATTAGAAACTGGATTGATGCTCTACCTAAAGAGGAGTAAGCATAGCTTACTTATAATACGCTTATAACTAGTGACTCAAAATAGTTTACAGCAATCAAGCCATACCTAGGGTATGGCTTTTTATTTGTATTAATATAGACTGAAACAAATATAGCCTATTTTTCACCCCACTCTATTTAATATAAAACTGATGTCTTTTGTTGTGTATTTTTTTGACACATTTTATTTTTAATAATGCTCCACTAAATATTTGTATTAATTTAAATAATCTCTATCTAATACAATCAATGACTTACCAACCATGTATAATGTTTAAACATGTGTTTAACCTATGACATCTAAAACCGCCTAAATTGTCATAAATTTGGTTCCAAGCTTGCAAATACCATTATGTCTAATTATTCGGGGGTGTATGTTGGAAATGGAAAGAAACCTTAAGTTCGTTTTAGTATTATTTGTTTCTATTAATTTTTATAGTTCCTATGCTCAGGCAAGCCTTGCTGATCAAAGGCCTAACCAGGGTTGGTTCATGGAAACTAAACAAAACAACCCACACTCAATTACTACTAGAGGGAGCACACCACAGGTCAATAATGATCGCTCTATGCATGATTCAATTAACCAAGCCTATATAGGGCCCAACGCATGGGGCTTTGGCAGCACAGGCGATACTGAGAACTTAAATGATGCTTTTGTTAAATGGGAGTACACATCGCAAGATAAATTGCGCCTAGAATGGTTTGTTGGTGGTTACCACAGAGACTACCTAGGACTTCCTGGAGTGGGATATCATTGGAATGACAGCAAAGGTGGCAATGATGTTAAGGCTTACCCAAGAATGGGTATAGGCTCAGCCTCTGGTCAAAAAAGTGTTACTTCAGGATCACCAAATAATATTCCTAGTAAACACTATGGTGGAGGAATACAAACTGTTGATCAATATGCCATTCAAAGAAAAGTTGGCTTACCTGTAATTGTAAACAATATTCCAGAAATTGAAATTCATGTGGATATGAAATTCAGTGGTGGCTCAAACTCAGTGGATAGCAAAGATCAATTTGGTAATTACTACTTTGCTATTGATTCCTATTTTCATGATGTTAATGATGTGGACCAAATTTATAAAAACAATATAAGTGATGAAGAAAAACTTAACCGCATCAATGACTCAAGTGGGTGGATTTACAATAGAGATATGGAGCTCAACGAGAAAACCTCTAAAAAATGGGCTATGATGATCTGGTATCATGTACCACCTTATTACAATTCTTCTGGTGGATCGGAGCTTAACAATGGACAAGCTGTAAGAATTGATGGCAAAGATTTTTTTGTAAACTATAAAAAAGAATTTGTTGGAGGAAAAGCTTTTAGGTATGTCAATTTTGTAATGAACCGTACAACTAGCCAATTGACCAATGGCCAAAAACAACCAGTAATAAAATTTCATGAATTTGCCAGGTATATTACAGATGGACGTCTACAAAACTTACTGGATGCCAAAGGGCCCGTGGAAGATGTTGATGGCGTACATAGAGTTGTAAGAGCTCCTACTAGTGAATATGTTTTAAGTGATGTAAATATTGGCTTTGAAGTATCAACTAACCCTGATACTGCTCAAGACACGACTCCAAAACCAATTCATGTTGATTTTAACCAACTCTATTTTAAAGTTAGTAACAAAGGTGAATTTGGCTTTAAAAGTGCTGCTAACCAAACTAATACTAATACTAATACTAATACTAATACTAATACTAATACTAATACTAATACTAATACTAATACTAATACATTTACTCTTTCTTCTGATAGCAATCAAAACTCTTGTGATGATGCAAACAGCCATCCAACTGCCCGCTACAATGGAACAGATGTTAATATTTCAGTTAATGGAACTTGGATTAAGTTTAACAAAGATGTTAATGGTAAATGGGGTATTGGCTGTACAAATAGCATTAGTCGAGTAAGAACTATATCAGCTGTTAATATTTCTTCTGATTTCACTCTTTCTTCTGAAAGAAATCAAAACTCTTGTGATGAAGCTAAAAGCCATACTGCTGCAAAATACAAAGGCACAGATGTTAATATTTCGGTTCAAGGAACTTGGGTTCAATTTAACAAAGGTGTTAATGGACAATGGGGCGTTGGCTGTTCAAACAGTACTAGCCAAACAAGAACTATAGCAAGCGTTCCCACCCCAAATCAACTCACTCTTTCTTCTGAAAGAAGTCAAAACTCTTGTGATCAAGCCAAAAATCATACTACAGCTCAATACACTGGGACCAGTGTTAATATTTCGGTTCAAGGAACTTGGATTCAATTTGATCAAGAAACTCATGGGTCATGGGGGATTGGCTGTTCAAATACTACGGTTCAAGAAAGAACTGTAGCAAGTGTTCCAACTCCTAATCAATTCACTCTTTCCCCACAAAGGGATCAAAACTCCTGTGATGAAGCTAAAAACTATTCACAAGCTCAATATAATGGAACTAATGTTAATATTTCTGTTCAAGGAACCTGGGTGCAATTTGACAAAGCTGTCAGTGGAAAATGGGGAGCACCTTGCCGCTAATTAGGATATATTTCCCTATTAAAAGTACTTAATTTAATGACTATTCATTACAATTACATTAAAAGCTATATCAAGCAGATATAGCTTTTTTATTTAAATCGTAAAGGTGGTCTAAAATGAGTAAAGTTCGCTACTGGCTAATGAAATCTGAGCCCGACACATATCCAATTTCTCAACTTAAAAAGGAAAAAAAATCCTTATGGGATGGCGTCCGCAGTTATCAGGCTCGTAACATTATGAAAGAAATGGAGATCGGCGACCAAGTTTTGTTTTACCATTCTAATGCTAAACCACCGGGTGTGGTTGGACTTGCCGAGGTTTCTAAAAAAGCTGTGCCCGACCCTACTCAATTTGATAAAAAATCTAAATACTACGATGCCAAATCAAACCCCGATGAGCCCCGTTGGATGTGCGTGGAAGTTAAATATAAAAAAACTTTTAAAACCCAGTTTAACCTTCAAGACATTAAATCAGCCAAACAGCTTGAAAAAATGGTATTGGTGAATAACTCTAGACTTTCGGTTCAGCCAGTAACTACAAAAGAGTTTAACTTCATAACCAAGTACTGCGAAAAGTAAAAGATCAATGTTTATTTCCATTGCTCCCATGGAGGGCGTTTTTGATTTTGTAACTCGTGAGCTTCTCACTTCCATTGGTGGTTACGACCAATGTGTCACCGAGTTTATTCGAGTAACTACTCAACTACTCCCAGACAAGGTTTATTACCGCTATTGCCCCGAGCTTAAAACTGGTGGGCTCACAAAATCAGGTGTTCCTGTTTTTGTACAGCTTCTAGGTGGTGACCCTAATTTGTTAGCTGAAAATGCACATAAAGCCCATGAACTTGGCGCCCCTGGTATAGATTTAAACTTTGGCTGCCCAGCTAAAACCGTAAACCGCCATGATGGCGGGGCCACACTTCTTAAAAATCCGGAGCGTTTGTTTAATATTATTTCTAAAATCAAAAGTGCTTTGCCTGAGGATGCTACTGTGACCAGCAAAGTTCGCCTTGGGTTTACCGACAAGTCCTTATGCAAAGACATTGCTCAAGCCTCTTGTTCAGCAGGAGCTGCCAAACTCACCGTCCACGCACGCACAAAAGTGGAGGGATACAAGCCTCCAGCCCACTGGGAATACATTGCTTTAATGAAAGATAATGTAAAACTCCCCGTTGTTGCCAATGGAGATATTTGGTCTGTGGAAGATTACCTTCGCTGTGTAGAAATCTCAGGCTGTAAAGACATTGCTCTTGGACGCCCAGCTTTTGCCAAGCCAGATCTGGCCTTACAAATTAAAGCAGCCATTAACAAAACGGACAACTCCCCTTTATCCTATAAACAAATTATTGAAAAACAATTTTTACCATTCGGAAAAATGAGTGAAGATTACAAAGATGAAAAATTTGCCATTAACAGAAGTAAACAGTGGTCCAAATACTTAGGCCGAACTTACCCTGAGTTTGAGAGCCTGTTCCAAACAATAAAAACAGAACACAGCCTAGAAGCCATAAGACAACACACTTTAAATAGCCTAAATTAAAAAAACTTAGTTTCTTCTTCGTCTTTGGCGGTTTAGGTTTTCATTATAAACTTGGCAAGATCTTGCATAAGACTTTAAGGACCAATGATCTATACGACCTTCATCTCTAATATAATTATTCACACATCTTTTCCCAGGGTTTTGCCTACAGGCTCTAGCAAAATCTAAAAGTGTATTTTTAGATCTAGTATGAGAGGCCTCATACAAAGCCTTTACACAAGCACTAGAGTAATTCGCCTCACAAGCCTTGGCATAGTCAGTAACGCTGTTTAAATCTGTTCTACCTAAAATAGATTGAACAAAGCTTGTACAAGATTCACCAAAGTTATTTACACAAGACCTAACAATATCTTGCATATCATTAATGTCATCACCACGATTGGTTACATCTTTAATATAGTAAATACAGCTTAAATTATCGTTAATTGTTGGAATACATGTTCTTGGGTTTTCACAACTTGTTGCGCTGGCAGCTCCAGATAAAATTGTTGCAAATAAAACTAATAAGAACTTCATAACACTACCTTTTTTGTTTAACCTAGAAAATCTAGGTCGTCTTTAAGACTAGATACATCAACTTGGCCAATTTTCGTAGCCTCATCTTCTTCATTCACCATTTCAGTCACTTCTACTAACTCTTCGCCCTCAACTTCAGAAGCCTGTACTTCTACAGTTCCATTTTCTTCAATCTCAGAAGTCTGCATTTCCACAGCTTCACTTTCAACAGCTTCAACCTCTGCAATGATTTCATCACCCATGTGTGACGACTCTTCATCAGTTACCGGCTCTTCAACAAACACTTCTTCAGCCATTTCAAAGTCAACAGCAGCAACAACCTCTTCTTGAGAAGCTGCAACTTCCATATTTTTATCACTAGAAATTTCTTCACTAGCTGCAGCCTCAACTTCTTCACCTTCATTAACCTCTGACTCTTCAGACGTTAAGTTTTCTGCTTCAGCAGCAATTGCTAGTTTATATTTATCTAACCACTTAGCATCCTTTTTAGAAATTTCTTCACCAACAGTTAAGGCATCCTCTAAATCTTGTGCGCGCATAGCATCCCGTTCTTTTTTCTGACGTATCTTTTCTTGTTCGAAAAAGTCAGTGGAGGATGAAATCTCGGATAACTGATCCGTTATTTTACCTAACTCTTCTTCACTGTCAGAGTAAGAGATAATAGCCTCTTTAGATAGTTGCGTAGACAACTGATCTAAAGTTTCATTTTTCTCATGTTCTTCTTCTATACCTTCTGGCAATAATTCATCAATTTCTGATAGAGATGGTAATTCATTTAAATTTCTTAGACCAAAAATTTCTAAGAACTTACGGCTAGTGCCATACATCATTGGCTTACCTGGCAATTCACTTTTACCGGCAAAGTTAACCATTCCACGATCCATTAAACCACGAAGAATATGCCCCGACTCAACACCACGGATCTCATCAACCTGAGACTTAATACAAGGTTGTTTATAAGCCACAATAGATAAAACTTCTAAGGCTGGTCCAGATAATTTAAACGAGCGACCTTTCACCATACGTTTAATAAATACCATATTGTCAGGCTTAGTTCGCAACTGATAACCACCAGTGGTTTCTTCTAAGGTCACACCTCTGTTACCACCAGCATATTCTATTTTTAAACTTTCTAAGTGCTTTTTAATTTTTGAGGAATCAACATTAGTGCCTTTAAAGATTTGCTTAAACACGCCAAGACCCTGTGGCTTATCAGTGGCAAATAGTACGCTCTCTAAAATAGACATCACTTGTGTGTCATCAAGCTCTTCTAATTCTTCGACAGCTTCTGACTCAAAGTTATCTAACTCATCTGACTCAAGCTCACTGGCTTCTATAGACTCATCAGCCTCTATATCACTGCCTTCTAAAGCATCGTCCAACTCATTTCGCTCTAGTACTTCTTCACTTATGTTTTCCACTTCTGGATCCATCATAAAGTTTCATCCTTATTGGTCATTCTTAAAAGCTCTTCTTCTCTTTCAATATCTTCATCACTTGCAATTTCTTCTGGCATTGGCTCATCTTGTGGCTGAGCCTGAACCACTTTGACCTCATGGTTAAAACTTGGCTCTTCACTTTCAACAGCACCTGCTTCTTCATCACTTTCTTCAAAGTTAAGGCTCACTGCTTCAGTCTCGTTATTGTCAAACAAACTGGCTTGAACACCACCGGCCTCAGTGCCAGTTTCATAATCTTCAACACGCTCTAAAGCATTATCATCAATATTCTTCAAAGTGGTAACATGGATTTCACTGAGTGCCTCAGCCTGAAAAAGGGATACGAAACCAACTTTTGCAAGCTCGAGCATGGATAAGAATGTAATTAATACTTGGTTCTGCCTATAAGTGCCTGTCACATCAATAAGCTCATAAAACTTCACAGTCCTTCCCATGACTAAGCGTTCTTTTAACTCTATTACACGCTCAGAGATAGACTGAAGTTCTTTCATTACATTATGAACTGTTTTCTTCATGTTCTTAATACTCCAGCGATAAGCTGCGATTAATGAAAATAAAGGATTGTCTTCAATAACGATTTCTTCTTCTGGGCGATACTCATTTAAATTTTCTCTGGCTCCACGCAACCAAACATCCCTACCCACTAAAGCGCGGTCATAGAGTTTACCTGAGGCCTCTTTGTACTTTTGATACTCTAAAAGTTTTTGCACTAACTCTTTACGTGGATCTTCAACTTCGATCTCTTCACCGTTATCATCATAGTTTGGTAAAAGCATTTTAGATTTAATATGAATTAAAGTGGCTGCCATTGCTATAAACTCACCGGCAACCTCAAGGTCTAACTTTTTCATTACTTTAATATATGACAAGTACTGACCAGTAATATGGTGAACATTGATATCAAAGATATCCATTTCTTCTTTACGAATCAGATGAAGTAAAAGACCTAAGGGACCTTCAAATTTTTCTAGTTGTATATGTAAGCTCAATGTTCTTCCTCTTGGCCCATATGGGCTAAGGTCTATTCAATCAAGCTGGGCCCTAATGATCAACAAAAAGCTTCCAAAAAAGAAGTCATGCGTCAAACATTAAAAGCTCATAATCTTAGTAAGTTACAAAGCCTATATGAAGTTCATAGTAATCCTGCTTAAGGCTTACTCAGCTAAATAAGTTTATAACCCCACGAATGAGGCTACTTTGCATATATTGAATAGGAGCGGCCAGGTATTTAAACCCACCGCCAATAAAGAAAACTAATAAAACTATCTGTAAGGTCCCTTGATTATCTTCTAGGGCTCTATTCCAAGATTCCGGTATAAAGCGCTGTAAAACCTTACCCCCGTCTAAAGGGTGCAATGGAATCATATTAAAAATAGCTAATAGGATATTAAAAAATATAAATATATCAAAGAACCTCATGAAGGTTTGTTGAGTAGTTGGGTCCTTAATGTAACTCACTCCCACAACCATAATAACAGCACCGACCACAGCTAATAAAACATTTGATAAGGGCCCAGCAAAAGCCACCCAAAACATGTCAGTTCTTGGATTTTTTAAATTTCTTGGGTTCACAGGAACTGGCTTTGCCCAACCAAAAAGAGGAGCACCAGTAACAATAGCAAAAATTGGAAGTACAATTGTTCCAATTAAATCAGCATGAGCAATGGGGTTCATTGTTAAACGCCCCATATGTTCAGCAGTGTCATCGCCAAATTTTTTAGCCATCCAACCATGGGCATACTCATGAAAACAAAGGGCAAATAAAAAGGCGGGAAAAAACATGGCCAACTTAGGAATGGCGGTAGCAATATCAAAACTCATTAACTAACCCCCTGCTTGAAGTATTTCTTTAACTTTAGAAACAATGGACGATAACTCAGAACCAGGCCCAAAAACAGCAGCCACGCCGTCCTTAATTAGCTGTTCGCCATCATCATCAGGAATAATTCCGCCCACAAAAATTGGAGAATCCATATCCTTAGTTTTCATAATTTTTTGAACTTCTTTAACTAATGGCAAATGAGCCCCTGACAGCACAGATAAACCAATTATATCCACATCTTCTTGAAGGGCCGCCTGCACAATCATTTCTGGGGTTTGATGAAGGCCTGTATATATGACCTCAAACCCTGCATCACGAAGACCACGGGCAACTACCTTGGCTCCACGATCGTGACCATCCAAACCTGGCTTTGCAACTAATACTCTATAAATTTCACTCATAAAGCAGAGATTAACACTATTAAACTCTTTAAGCCTAGCCTCTTTTTAGATGCAGCATATTAATTAGGCAGTAAAGATTTTTTTTAGGTCTAGACCTACTTGAGGTTTTTACTTCAAAAAGGTAATTAGTACTGAACCAGTCATATTTTAGATTAATTCTTTATACATCTAAAACGAGTTCGGAGCGGAAGGCGAAGCCTGAGCACCGTATGTCTGAGCTTTTAGATGTATAAAGAATTAATCTAAAATATGACGGCCTTCAAACTATCTTAACTCAATTTTTAAGGAGACTGTATGTCTATCCCCGCACTGACACAACTAACTGAAGATGAACTGGCATTTAAAGAGGCCGTTAGACAATTTGCTGAAGGTGAAATTAAACCTTTAGTTACAAAAATGGATGAAGATGCAAAGTTAGATTCTGAGCTTGTTAAAAAACTATTTGAGATGGGCTTAATGGGCATTGAAACTCCTGAAGAATACGGTGGCGTTGGTAGTACTTTTACAATGGCTTGCTTAGCTGTTGAAGAACTGGGCCGCGTTGATGGATCAGTTAGTGTTATGGTGGACGTGCAAAACACACTAGTAACTAACGCCTTTATTCGCTGGGGCACAGAAGAACAAAAAAAGAAATACTTATCACAAATGGCCACAAGTAAAGTTGGTGCTTATGCATTAAGTGAAAGTGTAAGTGGTAGTGACGCTTTTGCACTTAAGCTTCGCGGTGAAGAAAAGGATGATCACTATGTATTAAACGGCCACAAGCTTTGGATCACAAATGCTGGAGAGGCTGAAATCTTTTTAGTTTTTGCAAATATTAACCCTGAGCTTGGCTATAAAGGTATTACTGCCTTTATTGTAGACCGTGACACTGAAGGTTTTAGCATTGGAAAAAAAGAAGACAAACTAGGAATTCGTGCAAGCTCCACTTGTGAGTTAATATTTGAAAACTGTAAAGTCCCTAAAGAAAATGTTATTGGCGAAGTTGGAAAAGGTTATAAAATTGCCATTGAAACTTTAAATGAAGGCCGTATTGGTATTGGTGCACAAATGCTAGGAATTGCTCAAGGCGCTTACGAGGCAACTCTTGAGTACATCAAAACTCGTGAGCAGTTTGGCAAACCAATTGGCAAATTCCAAGGGGTGCAGTTTCAGTTAGCTGAAATGCGCACAATGCTTGAGGCATCAAGATTAATGGTTTACAACTCAGCAAGATTAAAAGACTCTGGCAAAGACTTTGTTGAAGAAGCCGCCATGGCAAAACTTTATTCGTCTCGAGTGGCCGAAAAAATCACATCTTTAGCCATTGATTTGTTTGGTGGAAATGGTTTTACCAAAGAATATCCAGTTGAAAAATTTTGGCGTGACGCAAAGATTGGTCAAATTTACGAAGGAACATCGAATATGCAACTTCAAACAATTGCCAAATACGAAATGAGCAAATAGTTATTTAGGATTAGTTTAAAACTAAAAAAGCGGACTTAAAGTCCGCTTTTTTTATTAAAATTCAATTTTTATAATTTAGGCTGCATCTTCTTGTGGGTATGCCACTACGTCCTCTCCTTTTTCTTCTCTCTCTTCCTTTTTTTCCACTTCTTTAATGTTTCTTTTACATGGTCCTAAGTAAGTTGATACACTACTATTTGTTTTCAAACTAATGTTTTGTAGATGACGATCTATAAGACCTTGTTTCATACAAATAGTTCTTCCTTTATCAGGTGCACTAGATAATACACATAACATTACTCTTTTTTCTGCGGCTTCCTCTGACAATCCATTACGTAGATACTCAGCAACCATTTCCTGCTCTTCTGCATTAGAGCTTGCTTCTTTAGCTATGTCGCTATTTTGCTTAGCTAAACGTCTTTCTAATCTATTGCGCTTAGATCTTTTCTTTTTTCTTAACTTTTTCTTATCTTCTGAGGCAACTAAGTCTTGAGTATCAGGCTCTTCCATAATATCAAGCTCGCCATCCATTCCTTTTTTAGCATGCTTTTTCTTATTACACTTTTTCTTCTTTTTAATCTTCTTGGGCTTCTTTAAGCAGGCATACTTACTTGCCATAACTTCATCACTAACAGCTTCTGCAATTGGCTCTTTTTCCTCAAGAACTTCATCAGCTTCCATCACTTCCATAACTGCTATTACTTCTTCTTCTGATGGCGTAGCATCTGCAACTTCTTGCTCTGTAACTTCTCCACTTTCAATTTTAGACAGTAAATCTTTACCACTACTAAAATCATTTTCATTACATGAAATAGTTAACATGCTCATTGCAATTATACTTACGATCAGAATCTTACTCATTTAAACTCCCAAGTTTAGTTACCATGAAGTATTGCAACAGCTGGGCCAGCTTAAAACAAAATAAACGGGGCTAAAGTAATGTTGTGTAAAGTCATTGAACAGTTCTGCTCAATAAATTTCCGCCTCACTTTGAGACTGACTTAAAGTGAAACAAAATCACTAAAATAAGCAGGAATGCTGTAGATAAAGTCGACAGTACCAAAGACCTTACATCTATATATATAGGTATAGACTAATAGAGTTTCTTTAAGGCACCACATTTAAATACCGATAAGAAATCACAATATAATGAGGTATTTATGAAACATATTCTACAAATTCTGGCTATTACCATTTCTGCAATCATTTTGGTTGCCTGCTCTGGTAAAGAAAAAAAGAAAATCTATCACCATAGCGAAGCCAATTATAAACGCATTGATCGCTACCCATCATCTGGTGAGCATGCACCACTTATGAAAAACGTACTGGATCAAAACTTATATGATGCTTGCCGTAGAGAGCGCAGCGAACGCTATTGCAAAAGACGATTGGGCACCTGGAGACAATAACTATGAAGTTTTTGTTAATACTAACTTTCCTATTTCTGACTATTTCTTGTAAAAATGAAACTGCATCGGTAGTTGCAAGCGAAAATAATCCTTTAAGAAAACCAACCTCAGATTCAATGACAACCGAAATAATTGAGGGCGTGCTAGTTATAGATAGCTCAGGTAACCCTGAGCAATTGCGCCCTAGAATAGTGGAAGTTTTTTGTACTGACGAACGATTATTAAACTTTATAGAAAAATCTATCGATACTTACAATAGCGATACAAATGCATTTATTGAAAGTGTTGAATCCTCAGAAAGTAATTTTGTGATTAAACTTAGCGACAAAAAGAATAAGACCACTCAAGATATTAATATCCCTCAGCAAAGTTTATGCATTACAACTGTAATGAAAATTAAGAAGAGATAACACTACTTACATGGGCCCATATAACTAGTTCCACCTTCGGCTCTAGCATTATTAATATAATCTTCAAGCTCTGCTCTTGGTAAACACAGGCTTCTGCCATTGTTTTGCATACCCTTTTCAGCATGACAAACCATAAATTTATCAATTTTGTTATCTGGGTTTTCAACAATCACTTCTTCTTTATAAGTTCCACAATAGCCCACTCTTATTTTGCCACCAAATTTATCTCGCACATACCCACCATAACTATCTCTTAAGTAGCAAGAATCACTTTCTTTAATAATAACTTTTTTTATTGGTGGTTTTTTTGCACATAAGTACATTTTAACTCTATCTATACTATTTCGTTTATCTGGGCTCATAACTTCTTCCACAGACTCTTTAACTTCAGGATCCATCACTTCTGACATAACCTCTTCCATCTCTTCAACCTGCTCTTCGCTTGCCTCTACAGCTTCTATTTCTTCAACTGATAAATCGCCATTTTCTATTTTTTCAAGCACAGACCCTGTACTAAACTCGGTTTCTTCACAGGCAGTGATTAAAGTGCTTAAACATATAATTAGAATTGTTATTAGAAAATTTGACCTCATAGTTTATCCCTTTTACTAAAATAGCTAATATGCTTAATTAATGTGCAACATTAAAGCCAAGCCTAACCTCTTTAAATTGGAGGAAAGTTTAATAGTGCACAGTTTTTTTACACTACTTTTATTTAGTAAACAGAATTTAAAAGATTAAGAACGAACAGGTGGCCGACAGGAAATCCTTTGCTATGGCCAAAACCAACAGAGCTGATCTGTTGGTTAAAATTGATTGCTAGCTATTAATAAAGTTCTTTAAAGTGAAAATATTTTTTACAGGACCTTGCAATGGTATTTAAATATAAAAAAAGCCAGTGTAGACACTGGCTTTTTTTATAATAAGTCTGTTTAAAAAATTATTCGCAAATAACTTCGTATTCAGCAGTGCCACCACCGTACCAAGAATTTGTATGACGGTATAACTTTCCTGTAAGACCAGATGCAGAGACAGATAAGTTCATTCTCCAACTTTGACTTCCGCCACCAGCAAAAGCAAGTCCTGAAACAACACCATTAATAGTGGTTCCACCAACTCTTTGAATTGTCTCAGCTACATGAAGTTTAACACCGTTACCAATTGAATACGCT
>CALLBC010000074.1 GCA_938001965.1 uncultured Bdellovibrionales bacterium
AATAAACCAAACTTAACAGCTTCTTCAAAAAAATAAATAAATGGAATTTTTAATTCACTTAAATTTTTTCTATTAACTAATATTTCATTCTTTGGCTTATCATCACTTAAATTAATTGCTTCTAGCGGGGTATTTGCTTGAGCTTCTAACATAAGACCTCCTTACCCATAATTAACTCCTTTTTGTTAATATTTAATCAATAATTCTTCTCATCATTTTTCGATTGCTATCTAAGGTTTGAGCAACGGCTGGATTTAATGCGTCCAAAAATCCAATCACTTTAAAACTTTCTGTGGCGATACTTTTTTGAAACCTAGCTGGTAACTTGTCATAAGTATCGGCAATGTATAAAGCCTCTTTACTTAGATTGCTTTCGTCTATGCTTTCAGAACTGATCTGTCCGTGAACTTTATCTAAAAGTTTTGACACCTCTTTAATTAGTGGTGTCTTTAAGTCTGCGATCTCATCTTTCAGTCTTAATAAAAGAGCCTGAAGAGCTTGCTCTTTTGTAAGCCTTAAATTTGCGATCAATTGGGCCCAGGAGTCTAAACTTATATCAAAAGCTTTAAGGAACTCTCCTTCCCTATTCTTTTTAATAATTCTAGATAACGTCGAAACTGAAACTACATTATTAGATGTGGTTGCCAGTGATTTTAGGGAGAGCTTGTACTTAATCATATAGCTTTCTAAAAACTGCCTGTGACATCCATATAAGTTTAATTCCATCGTTTTCTCCTTGTGAACTAGGGATATTGCACTGATGCAATATCGTCAAATTGGTCTTATGTTAGGGTTATAATAAGGGTAATTTACCTCAATTGCGATTTATTTGTATTTAGTGTGTCATTTTTGCAAAAAGAGTCATGAGGTACGTTATATCAACTTTGAAATCAAAATATCGTTTTTCACACATGAAAAATCGTTATTTTGCACCAAAGAATATTTTTTTTTATGAAAATCTTTTACAGTTCGATCAATTTAAAACACATCAACAAGCTTCACGGACATCGATGCTTTTAACTTTAGACACTATGTCTTTACTAAACTGTACATATAAATACTCATTTATATGCATTAATGGAGGTCCTAAGTGGGAGCATATACAAAAATAAGAAACTCGGTAGATCGTAAAATTCAAAAGTTAACCGAAAATCCAGAACAATTGTTTGAGAAAATAAAACTGGCCGATGTGGTCGTGGTCGTTGGTGGCTTAATGCTGCTAGGCTTTGTGTTAAATATTATTTCATCAATTATGAGTTTTATCTTTTTATGGGCCACACCAGCAAAAGCTACAATAGGATTATAAGTACTAAAGATAATTTAAATTTATTTGTATTACCTGAGAAACCCTTCCTTTAGAAGAAATCAGGAAAGGATTAAAAGATGAAAAGAGAATTTACACTAATTAAAAATGATAAGACACTTCCTAAGCTGCCACATAATAATAAAAATAATCACAATATTTTTACCAACAGTAATATTACGTCCATAAAAAGCCATTCTGATTTTTCTTTCACGTTAAATAAAGAAGCACGCATCTCATACTTAACAAACCAATTTACACTTCAAAAGAACTCTCAGAGACTTAAGGCGAACAATCAAGAGCTACGCATAGCCCTAGAATCAGCAAATATAATGGCTCATAATTTAAAGTCTCCCTTAATGGCTCTTCAGTTATTACTGAAGAATGAAGGCATTAGCGACAGCAATAAAAGTCTTATCCAATTGGCTTTAAATAAAATACAAAAAACAGCTAATAACATACAATTACTTGATACTGCTTATGGTGCATGCCAAAAAAACAGAAAGCACTATAAGGTTGAAATTAACTCGTTTATTAATGAATGCTTTGATGAAATTTCTTTTATGTATGAACAAGATAAAAATGTTATTTTTAAACTTAACCTAAGCAAAGATTTACTTGAGTCAAAAATTTGTACAGCCTTATTTAAAGACGCTTTATATAATATTATTAAAAACTCATATGAATCCATTGAGCATAGTGGAGTTATTGAGGTTTCCACTCGCTGTAAACACGATACAATTGAAATTAGAATCTCTGATACTGGAAAAGGAATACCTCAGCAGCTAATTAAGAAAATCGGAAATAAAAAAATGACTTATGGCAAACGAGGCGGCACAGGGATTGGTCTTTATCATGTAAAAAAAGTTATGAGTGACCTTAAGGGCAAACTAAATATCCGCTCTATAGAGGGCCTTGGCACACAGGTTAGCTTATTTATACAAAAAACAAATTACTACTCATAAGTTTGTTTGCTACGGATTATAATCATAATGCCTGATATACCCGTGGCAAACGGCCTTCCCCCAGGTCCGATATGAGAAGTTGCTATAGCGTTGAGTTTTGATTTCTAAGTATTCTACATACCCCAAAGAGGCATCTATATTTTTAAAATGCCTCCTACATTCTGTTTGCATAATTCCACGTAGGGTTTGATTGTATAACTGAAACTGATTAAAACCAGGTCTTGCCACAACTTCGGTGGGCTGCACTTCTACTACAATAAATATTTTACCCTTTTCACCTGAATACCTGATGGGTGAAAATCTAATATTTTCTTGTGGTATACCGTTATTTAAACGGTACTCACTTTCAGCATAGTTTTTTACATTTAGTTTATCTTTTTTTTTATTACTGCTGATGCAGGAAATAAAAAATACTGATAAAAATATTATAAGTATATTATTAAACATATTACCTTTTATTTAAATCAGCATAGCCAAAGACTTTTTTAAGCATGGCTGAAGTTCTTTCAATTGGGTTTTTCCTAATTAAACTCTCTTGCACTTTAACTTTGGCAAACAAAGCGCTCATGGCTTTATCTGTTACGTAGTTTTCTAAATTTGGATTAACTTGTTTTACAAAAGGAATTTGATTATAAGCTTTGGTTACATCCCCCCAATATTTCGTTGCATTTACTTTATGAAGGCTTGATGCAATCACAGGGTTATATAGTTTTTTTATTTCAGGGCTTGTTGCTTTTACTAAATAGTTTGTGGCTGAGCCATCAGCACCCAGTAAAATACTCATAGCATCTTGGAAAGTCATTTTTTTAATAGCGCCAACAAAAATTGGTGTGGCCTGTGAACTTGCTTTTTCAGCAGCTCTATTTAATGACGTTACAAAATTATCACACAAATGGCCTAAGCCTAAACCGCGTAATTGTTTTTCCACTTTGAGTGCCTCAGGTGGAAAAAATATTTTAATGGCTTGATCACCCATAAAGCCATTATTTTTAGATAAATTTGTTACCGCCTTTAAAACTCCTGAGGTTAATGACTCTTTTAGACCATAAGAAACTTCTGCAGTGGTTGGCTTAGCTCCCGCTGTTTGCCCCCCTTGATTTAATAAAATACCTGCCACTTGCCCCACAGTTTCCTCGTTCATAGTTTCACAGGCTGTGGTTAATAGGCCTACTAAAGCAGCAATAATAAATAGTTTGAGTTTCATGGTGCACCCCTTAAGTCGCTTGAAGTTTGATATATAAAGTATGAATAAAGCTGATTTTAAAGTCAATTTACCTAGTAATATTAAAGAATTACAGAACCTTAGGCCGTAAAATAAGTTCTGTTTGGTTACCAAACGAAGAACTCCCAATACCCTCTGTAAAAAGTACATGTTTGTATAGTAGACCTGAATGCTTTTAGCCATAAAATGTCATAAGTTACTACTTACAAATACTAATAAGTACATATAATCACTTAACTAAACATCTTTGCTCACAACTTCACTTAATGTGGAACAGTAATTGTAACTAATTAGTTAACTAAATATAAGCTCAGAAATAAGGGATAAGATGTTAAAAGTATTATTATTAGTAAAAAATATTACTACCAATACTCTACTTATATTTACCACTTTATTTCTAGTTATTGGTTGCGGAAAATCTCCGGAGCCAAATAGCTCTTCACAAAAGACCAAAGGAACTTCTGATGGAGGCGGAGGCATTATAACCGGCAGCACCAAAAAGGAAGTTAAAGAGACAATTTACAAAACCCGCGAACGCCTCTCACTACTTATTGATGAACAAGCATTTATAAAAGAGCTACCTAAACGTGCAGAAAAAGGGCTACTTACAGATGAATCCGCTGTAACAATTAATATTATAAGACAAATATTATTTAAACAAAAACGGCAAAACAGCCTAACTGATGATTTTGCAAATGACTTAGTATTAAAACAGCTCAACATTGAACTTCAAAAGTTGACATCTGAGCTTAATATGAATTCTAAGCGTATGCGAAATTTAGTCAATGACTCTCACTCTGATCCTCATAAACATAACTTAAATGATGAAAGTAAAATTAAGTTACAAGGCATAATTGAAAATTTAAAAAATGAGATTACAAAAATTGAAACTGCAAGAAACCAATTACGCCAACAGATAAAGCAGGATTATAATTTACTAAAAAAGAAGTTTAGTGATTTCCTCATGAATACAAAACTCGTGATTTTAGAAAACAAACCTTGTCATGCTGAGGATAAAAAGCACGCCGATGCTAGTGTTAGTGAAAATACACTTAACGCTACAGTATGCTTTAGCCTCAAAACACTCACTCGAATTCCCAAAATCACTCTTGAAGAGCATATAGCAGGCCTTTGGTTTCATGAGTTAAGTCATATGTCTGGATTCAATGAAGAGGAGTCTCAAACTGTTGAAAAAATAACTGTTGCTGTATATAAAAATTTTAATAGAACTTTGGATAACTTTTTATATAATTTTAACTCCCTTAGAGACCATGAATACCTATATAGCGAGTCAGTTAGAAATTTTGTTTTATCTACTCAGAGATATTTAAAGCTTAATGATGATTCATCAGAAGATATATATAGATCTTCCTATAAAAATTTAACTAGCATGTTTCATTACCTTAATGAATTTTCTATTTCTCTAGATAAAGTGTTAGTCACCTTAAAAGTTGAAAAAAACAAAGAGATGCTTGCGCACGCCGCCACACTTTCAAACTTACTTTCGGAAATTAAGGACCCGATTAATGTGAATTATAACTCCTCTTTAGATACTTGGAGCACAGACAGCTTAGATAAACTCTTTAAAAATAGTATTGAATTAAAGAGACTTTCCAATGAAATCTATTACTCAATGGTCCCAAATTTAGCAGAAGGACTGCCAGAAGGAACTGTGAAGTGTATCCCATGCACCAAATAAGATTTTTTTCTAGCCTTGAACTATGACTTGGTTTTACTAAAAAAAATAGCTCTCTCTTTAATTAGTAAGTGTTAAATATATAAAAGCCATTATTTAGATATTATCTAAACGCGACCACAGGATTTGATCAGCTAAAACTAGGTAAGCCATACTTTCTAGAACAGGTAAGGCTCTAATTAAAATACATGGGTCATGACGACCTTTTTTAGCTATATCTTTGATAGATGAAGTAGGTTTCATGGCAATGGTTAAACTAATGTCCTCGCCAGTTGAAATACCGCCTCTTATTCCTGAGTATTTTTTTGAAGTGGCCCTGTCATGAAACTCTGTACCTTTTTTTAATACATTTTCAAAAGAGTCTTCAAACTCAACACCCACTACTGCGCCAACACTCATCATTGCACTGGTTAGTTCTGATTTAAGTTTTTTAAAAACAGGTTGGCCTAAATTTTTAATGGGATTACTAATAACTAAATTTATATGGCCACCATAACTTTCGCCAGTCTCTTTAGCATTAATCAACAAATCTTCTGTGCCTTCGGGATAAACTCCGTCTCCGGAATTTACCAAAGGACCTAGTTTGGTAATTTTACTTTTAATCGAAGTGCTTAAATTACTTTGCTTCACTAACATCTCAGCAAAAGCACCGCCAATGACTCTTGATAAAGTTTCACGCCCTGAAGACCTGCCACCACCACGGTGATCAATATGTGAGTATTTGTTTTTCCAGGTATCATCGGCATGACCAACACGCGGGTTATTTTTTATATAATCATAGTCTTTAGATTTTTGATTGGTGTTATGAACAGTAATGGCTATTGGTGTACCTAAAGTTTTACCCTCAAATACACCGCTAAGAATTTCAAAGTTTTCTGGCTCAGACCTTGAACTCACCCAAGCTAAACTTCCAGGGCGACGCCTTTGTAGGTAATTATTAATCAATGACTCATTAACTTCTAAACCACTTGGGCAACCTTGAATCACAACACCCAGTGCCGTGCCATGGCTCTCTCCAAAGCTTGTAATTTTAAAAAGTTGTCCAAACTCATTGGCTGTCATTATAGGTACTCACTCCAAAACTCTTGTTGTTTTTGGGCTTGCCCGGTAAACATGGACTCACCGCTTATATATTTAGCACCTACCATTAATGCGTACTCTTTGCCAGGCGAATCCTCACTATAGTTTAAATCTACAATGGTATGGGGCCTCCAGCTAGAATCTGGCCAGTTTTCAAGCCTATGGCGGCCCACAGCCCATATCACCACCTCTGGCTGATCAATAATTACCTCATCTTTACGAGCTGAACCAGTCCTTGCTGAGTAGCTACTGACTTCTGGTAAAACCTGCTTAACAGAAGTAATTACACCTCCGCCACCCCATAAAACTATATTGTTCTCTGTTTTTAAATACCCTGCTAATACCTCAAACCCATCAATGTCTGTATTGGTAGACTTCCACTCCCCTGCAAAGCTTACAATAGTATTTATTGGCTCTTCAGCACCAAATATAACTTGGGCTATTTTATTTTTTAATGGTGAAGTGACGGCTGCTGCCTTCAAGCCTAAGCTCGCTAAAAAATTAAAATTTTCTTTAGTTAACTCGTATTCTTGTAAATTAATTTTAACCACTGGCATTTTATATTTTGCAAAAAATTTATAATGCTCATTTGGGGTCCAACTATGGTTTACCGGCCAACCAATAATAGCTGCAAAACCATTACTACTATCAAAATTATTATTCACCCAATCATAAAAATAGGGCTGATCTAAGGCAGACCCTTGCCCAGTTGTTTTGAAAAAGTTCGGAAATATATTATTTTTTTGAATCAATCTATACCAAGCAAATTTACCGTCTTTTGAAATAGGCAAAAAACAATTTTTACTTGGGTTTTTTAAGTGCCACTCATGACCAATTTTTAATTCTTCAAGTGAATCTATGGGAATTGCTAATTTTAAATGCTTAGATAAAGAACCACTTTGCTCTAACTTACTAATAGACTCTTCTATTCCATTATCTTTATTGTGATTTGAAATAATGAAATATTTTTTTTCAGGAGCTCCAAACTCTAAAGGCCAGTCCATATACTTACTCGTTGGCACAATTTTTTTGTCACGAACAGATAGCAATAGTTTTTCTTCTGGAATGCTATTAATTAGTTTAGTTATATCTTCTTCACCAAAGTAGTCCGTTCTTATTTCAATTTTATCTAGGCCAAAGCTAAGATAAAATTCTACTTTCTCAAGCTCTCCTGGTAGCAATGTATAAACACCAGTTACTAATTTATCTTTTGCAAACCCAAAGAATAATTCTTCATAAAAAGTGTTTTCTTTTAAGCCCTCTTGAAGAACTAAAGTTAAATGAGCCGTCCCTGAATAATGTTGCTCTCTTTTATTGTAAAGATCTTTATACTCTTCAAACGCTGATAGCTCCGTATTTAAGCGTGGCCGATCTAAGAAGGTTCTACCGTGTTTATCTGTATCTCGTTTAATAAAGATAATTTCAGCATCTTCCGGGTAAGGGCCCATAAACCCAGCTCCGATACTTACAAGTATTTTTGTATCGGTATTTTGAACAAGATCTATCAAATATTTTTTCTCTAACGATCTAAACTTTTTTTCACCATCATTGGCAAATATATCTGCTATGCTTTTGTTTTCCCTTTGTTCAATGTGGTGATCGAGGTCTACTGTACTGGCTTCAATATTATACTTAGCACAATAAGACTTTATCCGCCCAAGCAATGAGGTTTTCCCAACTCCCCTATGACCAATTAACAAAACTACTTTACTTTTCACTTATAAACCCATTACTTCCCAAAATTCAGGGAAACTTTTATTAACACTATCCCTACCAGATAAATCAATCTCATATCCCTTTAGCATTAATAAAGCAGCGGCCATGGCCATGCGATGATCTTTTCTTGCATCAAATGAAAAGCAATTGGGCGTAATATGTGGATTACCTTCTATTATTAATCCATCCTCTGTTTTTGTTGCAGCAATGCCAGCCTTTGTTAAAAGATCATAAGTGGCATCAATTCGATTAGACTCCTTATGCACAAGGTGCTTAGCTCCATATAATTTAGAAGTTCCAGAGGCAAAAGAACAAAGCACAGACAAAACTGGAAACAAATCCGGGCAATCTTTAAGGCTTACCTCAACAGGCTTATACTCAGTCTGCTTAAAAAAATGTGCACTGGTGTATTCTGTGTCATAATTAATATTCATTTTATCTAAAATACTCATAAAGTAAGTGTCAGGTTGAATACTATTTTCGCTAAAACTACTTAACTTGGCATCGCCGTTTATTATTGCAGCCACAGCTATTGCAAATGTGCTACTCATATCAGCTTCACTAACATAAGACTCTGTAATCAAGGTTTGATTTTTCGGTATATGAAATTCCGTCTTATTAGAGTAAATAGACATGCCCAAGCTGCTTAAAAAATTTAATGTCATTTTAAAGTAAGACATGGAAGCCATACTATGTGGAACAGTAATAAATAGATCTAAAGGATACTGCCAAGCATTTAAAAATACAGCAGATGCAAATTGACTAGAAAGTTTTGCCTGTAAATGCAGGGCATCTCCCATAATCTTCCAACCCACTGACTTGATTTTAAAACCTTCACTGGTGTGCTCTACCTTTGCCCCCAGTTGGCTAAGTAATTGAACTAGATCTTCAGGTAACCTTGATAATAGTTTTTCAGATCCTGTTAATAAAAATTCTCCCTGCTCTCTGGCTACACGCAAAGCCATAAACCTAAGAACTGTACCGGCCTCGCCACAATCAATTTTGGTTTTTCTATTTGTGAAGTCTTCCACCGCCTGCTTCATTACAACTACATCATTACAAAAACTATTCCCATAAATATTAAACTCACTAAAATGACTTTTAATAATATGTGCTCTATTTAGTAATGACTTTGATGATGGGATATCACCTTTAAATGAAAAAGAGTTCATTAGGTAATCCAAGAGTGTTGGTATAGTTTTGATATTATATTTACAACGTTAACTGCTTCTACTTTGGGCTCGCCAATATCTTTTAAAAATACAAAATTTATTTTTTTATCCAAATCTAACTTTTTATCTGTTAACAAAAGCTTTAATGCTGCTTCTTTGGTTAAATGCTCTGATAACTTTTCTTTTATACATACAAAATAGGACGATAAATAATCTTTCATTGTGTCGTAGTTTAATTTTACTAAATATTTTTTTTCGTAACTCCAGTCTAAAGTAAAATGTAAACCTTGAGCCACAGCAACACCATGAGGAAGATCAAAACGCTTTTCTAACACATGGCCAATAGTATGCCCTAAGTTTAAAATTTGCCTTATACTTGATTCCTCAAAAGGGTCTTCAGCAACAACTTTATATTTTTGGTCAACTATATCCGGTATAATGGACCAAAGCTTATCAACACTTATGCTCTCTTTAGTCGGCAGACTACTCCAGATGGGGTCGCCGGCGATCATAGCCATTTTAATAATCTCCCCAAAGCCCGATAGAACTTGGTCTTCAGGTAAGTGGGATAGAATGCTTTTGCATATAATTACTTGTTCTGGAAAATAAAACGTACCAATTTGATTTTTAGCTATGGTGCTATTTAAAGCATTTTTACCACCATGGGCCGAGTCTATAGCGGCCAACCAAGTTGTTGGAAGATGTACTAGTTGAACTCCCCTTTTATACACACTTGCAAAAAAGCCAGCAAAATCACCAATGCTACCGCCACCTACGGCTACAATCTTAAGAGCCTTTTTACTCACTTCAGGAATTTTGTCGCTAATGGCTGAAAAATGTTCTGGAAATGTTTTTATACTTTTTAGAGCTTCACCGGCCATAACCGCATGGCAGTTTTCAAATTGAGATAACCATTTTTTAAATTCTGGAATTTCAGATAATAAGATATCATAAATAACTAAAGCCTTTTCATCACCAGACACAATTTGTTTTTTTGCTGGCAAGCCTTCTAGGTAATCTATAGTTGGTTTTTTATAATATCGCATAGCTTATAGTAACTTCGGGTCTAACTTATCTCTTAAATAATCACCTAGTAAATTAAAACTAAGTACAACTAATAAAATACATATACCAGGGAAATATAAAAGCCATGGGGCTGTTTCAATAAAATCTTTTGAATCAGCAAGCATTGTTCCCCACTCACTTTGTGGCGGCTGAGCTCCTAAACCTAAAAAGCCTAGAGCAGCAATATTTAAAATAGCCTCACTAAAAGTGAGCATACACTGAATGAGTATTGGCCCCTTACAGTTCATTAAAATATTTTTAATCACAGTTTTATGTTGTGAGCCTAAACTTTTATTGGCCATTATATATAGCTTTTCTTTTTCATCCCAAACTGTAATTCGAACTAGTCGAATCATTGCCGGCATTGATAAAATGGATACGGCAATAACCCCTGGCATTAAGCCAGAGCCTAAGATAGTTACAACAATAATGGCTAATAAAATACTTGGCAGTGACATCAAAATATCAGTTACACGCATAATAAACTGATCAACTCTTCCGCCAATATAAGACGATAAAAAGCCTAGAGCGCCACCAATGGTTAGAGCAATAAATACTGCCAGCAAACCCACACCCATAGATACTCGCGCCCCATAAACTAAACGCGTCAACATATCGCGACCCAGATCATCTGTACCAAGTATATGCGCCATTGAACCACCAGTTTGCCAAAAAGGTGGTGTTAAAATTTGTTGAGTAAAAACTTCTGATGGTGAATAGGGCATTAAAAAAGGGCCAAACAGTGCTATTAAACAAAATAATGAAAAAATAAAAAATAAGCCTGTTGTAGCAACTCCCATTTGTTTTGGGCTAAACAAACTTAAAAAACTATCTTTATCTTTCACATGATCCATTGTAATTGCTGTCATAACTAAACCCTCAACCTTGGGTTTACCCATTTATATATTATATCAATTAAGAAGTTTAAAATCATAACTAGTGAACCAATTAAAAATATCCCGGCTTGAATAACAGGAAAGTCTCGCGACTCCACTCCTGCAAGCAACCAGCGGCCAAGGCCCGGCCATGAAAAAATAGTTTCTGTAAGTATAGCACCAGTTAATAGGGCTCCCATCATTAAGCCAATCACTGTAATTACGGGCAATAAGGCATTTCTAAGGGCGTGCTTAAAATAAACTTTACTTCTAGTTAAGCCTTTTGAATAAGCTGTACGTATGTAATCTTCACTGAGTACATCAACAAAACTAGAGCGGGTCATACGAGCAATGGAAGCCAGTGGCACTGTTGCCAAAACTACAGATGGCAAAATCAAATGGCTAACAGCATCTTTAAATGCGGCCCAAGGCTCATCAGAAAACCAAGCATCAATTAACATAAAGCCAGTCACTGACTCAATATCAGTGATAGCAGAAATTCTACCGGACACTGGTGTTAACCCCCACCTTACTGACATATATAAAATTAAAATTAATCCCCACCAAAATATGGGCATGGAAAAACCAACCACAGATCCAGTCATTAAGGCTTTATCAATAATGGTTCCCCGCTTTACCGCAGCATAAATGCCCAAGAGTAGACCCACAGATATTGCAATTAGCATGGCAAAAAAACTAAGTTCAGCTGTAGCCTTTAGTTTTTCTTTAAACTCATCCCAAACCGATACTCTAGTTATAAAGGATGTTCCTAAATCAAATTTTGCAAGCTTAACTACATAATCTTTATATTGAAATAAAATTGGCTTATCTAAACCAAGATTTTTTTTAATCTCTTGATAAGACTCTTCAGTAATACCACGATCACCCACCATTAATCTAACGGGGTCACCGGGAATCATTCGTATTAGAAAAAATGAAACTAGGCTCAATAACCAAAGAGTAAAGAGTAATGAGCCTATTTTGCTTAAAAAACCAGATCCTTTCATTATTTAACTACAGAAACCTCATAAAAAGATTCCGTACCAAATGGACTCATTTCATAGCCTTTTACATTTGAACGTAAAGCTCTAAATACTTTTGCGTGAGCAATTGGAACCCAAGGAACTTCTTTTTTAAAAATCATTTGCGCTTTTTTATATAAATTTTCACGCGATTTTTTTGATGTTAAACTTTTTGCATCCGTAACTAACTTATTAAAGTTTTTATTACACCACCTGGCGTAGTTACTACCTGCTTTAACAGCATCACAACCCAGTAGCACTGACAAGAAGTTATCCGGGTCACCGTTATCACCAGTCCACCCTAGTTGAATCATTTCGTGCTCACCCTTAGAAGCTTTTTCTAAGTATGTAGCCCACTTATAAGTTTTTAATTCAACATTAATTCCTATCTTCTTAAGATCTTCCTGAATTAACTCACCCATTTTTTTACCATTTGGGTTATACGGCCTTGATACCGGCAATGTCCATAAAGAGATTTTAAATCCTTTTGGGTAGCCAGCTTTTGCCAAAAGAGCTTTTGCTTTTTTAACATCATACTCAGTCATTTTAACATTTGTATTATAACTCCAAATTGTTGGTGGAATTGGGTTTTTAGCAACTTCAGCGTAACCTTTATAAATAGATTGAATATAAGCCTTTCTGTTTAAGGCTAATCGAATTGCTTCTCTAACTTTAGAGTTATTAAGTGGCTTCTTCTCAACGTTAAAGGCAACATAACCCACGTTTAAACCAGCCATTTCTTTAACATTAATTTTTGGATGCTTTTTCATGCCCTCAATATCGATAGGAGAAGGCTCTGCAATTAAATGACACTCACCTCTTTTAAGTTTTTGAAATCGAACACTTGGCTCAGGAGTAATACTAAAAATTAATTTTTTAGTTTTTGCTACACCTTTAAAATATTTAGGATGAGCTGTGTATCTAATAACTGTGTCTTTAACATATTTAGTTAAAGCAAAAGGGCCAGTACCCACAGGCTTTAAATCAATTTGTGCTTTTTTATTACTTTTAGTTAATTGATCGGCATACTCTTTAGATAGAATACTTGCAAAGTCCATGGCCATGTTAGCTAAAAAAGGTGATTCACGTCTTGATAAAACAAACTGAACTTCATGATCACTAATTTTATTAATTTTAGTAATCAATTTACCCATGCCCATTGAACGAAAGTACTCATAAGTACCTTGATTCACTTTATGGTAGGGATGCTTTGCTAAACGCATACGATCAAAACTCCAAATTACATCGTCAGCATTAAACTCTCTTTTTGGAGTAAAGGCTTTTGTAGTTTGAAACCAAATTCCTTTTTTTAATTTAAAGTTATATTTTAAACCGTCCTTTGAAACCGTCCAGCTTTCAGCCAAACCCGGAACAACATCAGTTGCGCCTTTTTTAAACTCAACTAAGCGATCATAAATAACACGAGAACTGGCGTTAAACGTTGGACCATCAGTAGCCAGTTGTGGATTAAATATTTTAGGACTAGCTTCTGAACAATAGACAAAGTTTGATCCCGCCGCATAGGCTTGCGCCGCAACTAAAAAAGTAACTAAGCTTACAACTAATTTAATATAAGTCTTCATTAGAACTCCATTTGAGTAAGGTTTATTTCAACCCATAAACCTTACCTAATATCCATAGCGATGGAAACTATTAATTAGCTATTTTTCTCCCAATTAATAGCCGCCTTTCCTTGCTCTAAAAGGTATTCATTGGCTTTAGAAAAGTGCTTACAGCCAAAAAAGCCTCTATAGGAAGACAGTGGAGATGGGTGCGGTGCCTTGAGAACTAAATGCTTATCAGTGTTGATAACTTTTCCTTTTTTCTGTGCATAACTTCCCCAAAGCATAAAAACCAAACCTGATTTTTTTTCATTTAATGTGTTTATGACAAAGTCCGTAAAAGTCTCCCAACCCTTATTTTGATGTGATCCGGCCTTACCTGCTTCAACAGTTAAAGTGGCATTTAGCAATAGCACACCTTGCTTGGCCCAACCCGCTAAAAAACCCGAGTCTGGAATTTCAATGCCTAAATCAGAACGAAGCTCTTTATAGATATTTAATAATGAAGGAGGAATCTTTACCCCTGGCTTTACTGAAAAACTTAACCCATGAGCCTGGCCCTCTCCATGATATGGATCTTGCCCTAGTATAACCACTTTTACCTTATTAAACGGAGTTAAGTTAAAGGCTGTGAAATACTCAGACTCACTCGGGTAGATTAATGCTTTTTGTTTTTTTTGCTCATTTAAAAACTGCTTGAGCTCTTTTATATAGCCCCTGCTCCACTCACTTTCAAAATATGGCTGCCAATGGCTTGAAAGAGCTTTTATTGATTTTTGCATGGGTTATAAATATCAAAAATATCTTTTTTTATCAATAACTTACAGTGATTGTAATTTTTAAATTGTTTCACTCATTTAAGCAAAAATACTTGATTGTGAGAGCATTTTTGTTATGTTGCGTCGATATGAAAGATAAAAACCAACCACTTTTTTTAATACATTATAAAGACCCAATGGATGATAAAATTGTTTCTTTAAATGCTAGGTCAGTTAAAGACTCTAGCCTTGGTTTAAGCTTTGTTTCTATTTCTGATTTTGTTTTTGAAACCAACCGTTTGGTTATTAAGCCAAGCCAAGAGCAACTACAAAAAAAATTAGAAAAAACTAAAAGTCTTCATATTTCTATTTATTCAATTATATCCATTGAAGAGCTTTCTGAAAATAAACTAACTTTCAATAATGATCGTTCAAAATTATTAGTGCTACCCACAGATAGCACTACTACTCATTAATTCTTTTAAATATACCGCTTGGGCATTTGATAGTCTTGTCATCCAACTTACTACATTTATGTAGCCCATTATTACCCAAGAGCTCCTCTAAATTCTTCTGCAGTAATATATTGAGCCTTGCTTCCTTAGCAGATTGACCTGAGATTCCCTTATATAAAACTGTGATTATTAAACAAAATAAAATCAATGAAACCATGTTTATTGTTAATCTGTTGGCTTTATAAAGCTTATCTGTTTTTCTTTTTTTAAGTATAAAATTTTTTATTTTACTGTTTTCACTAATTGAGGTGCTTGGGTTTGGGTGATTTCTGTAGTTTTTAATTTGCTTCCAGCCAATACCTGTAACTTCTCTTAGCTCTCTATCAAAATCTGGATGAGTAACTTTATTATACTTAGCCAGTAACTGTTCAATGACTGGCTTTGTATAACGATTCACTTCACTAACAATAACTCTATTTTTATTAAACATTGTGATTCGCATCTTCATTTACAAAGTTTCTTTCAAGTAAATGAAATATTAGAGCTAATAAAAAACCATAAAATAAAGTTAAAAACGAAATGGCAAAGGCATCCCCTGCTTTTGAAAAATCATTTATATTAAAAAAGCATTGGATTATGCCGATTACAGTGCCTAACAATCCCGATATAATACTCAAAAATTTTCCATACTGGCAGTATATAAGTCTTGTATTGTTTTGGGATGTAAACAGTGTTAACCCACCAAAACCAAACCTATAAATTAATCCACCAATTGTTATTCCAAATACAATTATTAAGGACGGTATATTAATAAATAACTTATAACTTCCACCAAGCACTATAGCTCCAATAATTACTAACCCAATTAATAACAGCCCTATTATATTACTTTTCATTCCCGTCTCCTTTTGTTCGTTGATTATAAACTCTATATCGAGTTTATTTGGAGCAAATTAACTGGAAATATAACATTTCCAGTTAATTCTGGTGCACTATAGTCTTGTATAGTGATTAATATTTTATTGATGCAATCTGATTTTTAAAAAATACTTCGTTGGACTCTTATTATTTACTTAAACTACAACATTAATTTTTTGCTTATTTTGTGTGCTCCTTTATTTTTGTCATTTCAAAAGCCAACCGGAGTCCAGTTTTCCCAAAAAATTATTCCTCAATAAGATTAACCAGTTAGTATAAAAATGGCCTATTTTACTGGTCTTTAGCCCTTTTATACCAATAATGTACACTTGACTTACACATTTCTTGCACGTAATTTGAGTACACAAAGCAAATTAGTTGTTTTCATCAAAAAGGACACGTTTCATGCAAAAACACAATTTAAGGCCCCTCACACTTAAAGAAAAATCTGTTCTTGAGTTCATTGAAGGATACTTCATTGAAAAAGAAATTGCTCCCAGCTTTATGGAAATTAAAGACCACTTTGGGTTTGCATCAAACAACTCTGTGCAAAGATATTTAAAGCAACTACAAAATAAAGGTTACATCTTTATACCAAAAGGTAATCAAAAAAGAGCCATCACTCTTTTACATCCATCTAATACTTTACATAAAAATTTTACGTCCCCAACTAACTACAACTTACAGAGTACTGGCTCGGTGATGCCTCCTCCCGTTACTGAGCAGTACTCTCTTCCCCTTTTAGGAAAGATTGCTGCTGGTTTACCTATAGAAGCTCTTGAATATGATGAAACCGTTGACGTACCACTTAATTTTGTTCGACAACCTGAAAAAAGTTACGTTCTACAAGTACAAGGTGAATCTATGATCGAAGAAGGGATTCATAATGGTGACATGATTGTGGTCGAAGACACTAACTATGCAAGCAATGGTGACATTGTTGTTGCTGTCATAGAAAACGAAGCAACATTAAAGAAATATTATTTTCATAAAGAAAAAAACTTAATTGAATTAAGGCCCTCAAACCCTACGATGGAGTCAATGTGGCACCACCCTAAGAAGGTAAACATAAAAGGAATTCTTAAAAACTTGTTAAGAAAATATTAAATAAAATAAAAAAACAAAATTACTAACAAACGACCAAAACCTTTACCACAGGAGTTTTTATGCGTATGTATGCAGACAACTATAAGCTAAACTATGAAGAAGACGAAAGTTATCAAGACTTTCAACAGAGTTTTCCACAAACTCACACTAAGAAATCTCTCTATAAAAAAATTAGTACAACATTAGATTTTGATGTACCTGTAAACTACTGCCCATACCTGTTATATCAAGTTTCAAATCGCATTAAAAAGAAGTTGAAAACTAACTGTTTCCAAATAGAAATGGACTTTTTCTGTATGTACGACAACCAAAACTATAGCCTTAGTATTTCTTCTAAAAAAGGTCCTCTTACTATTGATAATATTATCTTTGAACTAGAGAAATATTTAAGAAAGATTAATCTTAATAACCCAATTATTAATGTTGATATTCGTATTATTGGTAGCTTGAAAAAATTAAAAATTGTTAAGGAAGCCCCTAGTAAATATAATGTGTTTACATCTGTGAATTATAAAGCACCAGCTACAGATATTTATTTAGGTCTTGTTAAATTAGATTTAGACACTCGACACTAAGTTAATTACTGACTTAATCGGTTATTGATTTGGTTAATCTGCAATATAGTACTTGCCCCATCAGAGCCATCTTCATAAAGGTTGGGGTCTAGTAGCGAATAGGATTCACTTTCTTCATTCTCTTTTTTCTCTTCAGTTTTACTTTTTTTATCTTTTTGATTGGATTCACTCTTTTCAGAGGCAAGCCCCCTGCTGAGTGAATTTTTCTTTGGTGTAGGATTTGTATTTTCAAATAGCGTTGAAGGCAAACCATTAGCTTTTGGTAAAATATAATTATTTATCCCTGAGATTGCCTGACTTCCAGATGAGATATCTGCCATATTTAGAAAAAATGTGAGTAACCCCACATTAATAAAAACTAAAACTTTAGTTATTTTAGACAAATTAAAAACTCCCTTCCCCATATTTAATTCAATAAATAGGCCAA
>CALLBC010000075.1 GCA_938001965.1 uncultured Bdellovibrionales bacterium
AAGTACATTAGGTCCGATAATGGTCCAGAATTTATTGCTAAAAAATTACGTAATTGGTTTAAGCCTTTAAGTGTTTTTCCACTTTATATAACACCAGGAAGTCCTTGGGAAAACGGTTACATAGAAAGCTTCAATGGAAGGCTTAGAGATGAGCTTTTAAATGGAGAGTTATTTTACACTTTAAAAGAGGCACAAATAATTATTGAAAAATGGAGAAAAGAATATAACACTATTAGACCACACAGCAGCTTAGGCTACAAACCGCCAGCTCCTGAGGCTATAAAAATCGCAATTTAACCCTCGACTTGGGTTGGACTAAATTGTGGGGTTAGGTCAAGACTATAAGAGTTAATCTTGTAAGTTGGGGAAGTACAAACCAAGTAAGTTCTGCCTTGATCAAAAATAGTGTCCAGTCTAATGAGCACAGTCTAAATCCCTTGATTATAGCGCTGATTTGCACTGAAGAACAGAGCCATAGTGGACACCCACTATGGCTTAGCATTTCTGATTAAAATCACTTTTTAAATAAGTGTTTTAATTTAGCTGTGTCCAGACAATATCAGTCTCTGTTACAACTTTTATGTTGAGATGAACCTATAAGTGATGAAAATAAATTTTCAACTTCGACTATGCTCTTAAACATTTCATCTAAAACCTTTTTTACTTGATTAAAATCTTTAGACTTTTTACAGTTTTCATTCGATGTTATAGTTAAAATATTATCGAGACGATTTTTAAGATAATCACTTTGGCACTTAAAATTATAGACAGTTCTTCCTGCAAAGTTACTATATTTTTCTTTATTTTTAGCTTCGTAAGCAGATTTTGTATCTATAAAAAGTTGAAAAGTATTGTCATTTTCATTCAAACATTTTATATTACCTACAAAATACTTCTTTGGTGAAATGTTATTATCATCACTACTTTCTTTTTCTTCATATGTTCCAGGGTTAGCTGATTTTATTGATTCTAAATTAAATGCTGGAAAGCTGATCTCTTCAATTTCCTTCGTCACATAGTTTTGCATATCCTGGCGCTCATATCCATATCTATCTCGATAGTAGTATGGGTTAACTCCAGTTTTTAGTTCTTCACCCCCTTTACAAACAACTTCATTATTTTTTAATAAAAAGCATGAAAAGTTATTCGTTTCTACAAAATTTATTGGCTCGGAATCAAACTCCTCGTAGACGTAAGTTTCAACTATATATTTCGATTTTTTTACTCTTCTCTCTAAGCAAAAAATGTCATTTTCTATAGAATAACAAATTTTATAACTTTGATTGTCAGACGAAGAATTAGCTGTCCATATCTTTTTAATATTTTTTGGTAAACAAACAAATAGGTCATTATAAGACTTGATATAACCATATTCATTTTGACCAATTGTTTTACTTGAACACAATTCTTCGGGACTAGCATTTCTTGCTTTTTTATAAAGATCTCCATGACTTTTTTGATTGCTATGAACAGTGATAAACCAACAAAGACTAACTTCCTCTGACCTTCCACAAATTAATCGATCAGAGACTTTTACTTCTTCAAATTGTATTTGTGTAGGGTGATTTTCACTTTTTATATTAAGAAGATACCATCTTCGATAAACACCCTTAGAAGAATCGTAGTTATTAGTCATCATCAATTTATTAATATATTTATCATAGGGAGGACTAAACTCATTTATAGTTCCTTCTCTTTTAGAGGAAGTAGGTTCTGACGTCGTTGTCAGACATTCAAGTTGCCCTACACTTAGTACGCAAAGCTGATCATCTGAAATTTCAATAGAGTAAGAGTTAATGTCTTCAACTTCAAAAGTTTTATTAAAATCTCCCCAGCACTTTATTTTTTTCTCATCTTCAACACATACAGTTGGAAAGTCTAGATTACCGTTTTTACTATAAACTTTAATATTTTTGGGGTTTATTAACTTTGGTTGCAAACTTGAAAAATCTACCAGTCTATTATAGCTATGTTTGTAGTCCAAAAATGTTGGTTCAATATCACCATTATAATAGACGTCATTGCACAAGACTTTATTATGAGCTATAATGCATAATAAATCTTCGTGAGCATCTACATCTGTAATACCTTCAGAAGGAAAACCTTTATTAGCGAATCCTTCACCGATACATTTTAGTTTATTATCATGATGAATACATGTATCACCAGTTACCGATACAACCTTATGAACATAACCTATATCTTTTGGCTTGTAAGTTTGGCCATACTCTTGAATACCGCGACAAAGATAGTCCCCTTTATATGTCATACAAAGAATATGAGAATCTCTATAGCCACTAACATAGTATTTTTCTGAGCTTTTTTCATGACCATGCAGGGCTTTCCTAAAAGTTCCATGTCCAGCAGTATCTTCCCACATGCCAGGTGCCTTTATGGGATTATGAGCATGTAAGTAATGTGGTGGTCGCGTTCTCTTTAAAGCCTCATCAAAAGAATTTATTTGTTCTTCTTGAAGGTCTGTATCAATTTTTAAACTAGAATCATCTGCTTGTGACCCTCTATTTTCATCGATGCTATAATTGGTTTTAACAATAGTATCTGAGTTTTTAAATTTATTTTGCGAATTATTTTTAGACTTACAACTGATATTCAACACAGTCACAAGTACAATAAAAACAGAAATTTTTAGGCAACTCAACTCAATCTCCCTTGGAAGACTAAATTCTTCCGGACACACGATTATATTTGAATATTCAAATAACATGCGAAATATATACCAGTCAAAAACAGATCTAGCTTCAAAATATTGAGGTTTGAGGCATAAGTGCCCTTGTAAGGACTGCGTAAATTGTCGGCTGGATTCCTTGAAAAGTGGGGTCCATCTCGCATACGGTGCGAATTAAAAACAAATATCAAATGGTTCAAAATACTCTTTTTGGGTGTGCTTTAGGTATAAAATCACAAAACTTGAACTTTTTTAACGCCTTACCGTGCAGTTTGGGTAAAAAAAATAGCTCTCAAAGGCTTGAAAGCTAAAAAAGTGTAAACCATTGTCTTCGGTACAAAGTGTAAACTATGTCCCTGGAATGGACCCTTTATAAAAAATCAAAAATCTTTTGTAAGAACCTAACCTGCATAGGTTCAACTCCAGCCCCCGCGCCCCGAAAAACCAAAAAAAAGGCCCACGAATTATCATGGGCCAAAAAAATTAACAATTTCGGTCAATCTGTATAAAGAGGCAGCATTTTTATCCGTGCAGCCAGAGTCATTTTTGCAGTTTTCGTGCAGCCACAAATGCAGCCACTGAATGTGACTCTTTGTGACCTTATGTGACTCAGCTAAAACAGGTTAGAATAGACAGCTATTAAGGATTTTACTTTGTTATTAAATACTTACTTAAAACTTCAAACTTGCCATGCGAAAATTGGTTGCCTCGTCGTGAATTCAATATATCTAATATGTTAGACACAGAGAAAGCCTCCTCGAAGCCAAAGCTATTTTCTTTTCCTTTTTTACTTTGCTTCATCATGTTCCCCATGTCAATTTCCTAGTTCATTTTTCTTGGCAAATTACGTGACATTAGTGGCACTACATTTGTTACATCGCTTGCATCAAAGCTCTGGCCAACAACTTCCATTAAAGTCTTTCCTTCCTTTAATCGACTTGGCCTTGCAGTTCTAAAATCAAGCGGGTCAGTAATACCCCTAACCTCAATCCCTGAAAGTCGCACATAGTGCATCATGGTCTTCATAGATGCCCATCCACCAACTCTCATTACACTTGCCACAGGAACACCACGCTTTAAAAGCTCTGTCGCAAAACAAGCTCTTAGTGAGTGAAAACATATTCCTGGTAATCCAATCTCTTCGCAAAATAGCCTTAGCTTTTTTGCTTGCTCGCCATTTTGCCAAATTCCTGGCCTTGGCAAAATATATTCTTGATATTTCACATTCACACCACGAGCTAAGTCATGAAGTTTTCTCTGCTTTAGTTCTTTAATAACTTCTTTAAGAGGCGTGCAAATAGAGACATCTCTCCACTCCCCAGTCTTAGTGCTTTTATACTCTTTAGTCTTTTTATTATAAGACCTCTGAATATGAATAAGACCTTGGCCCTCATCTAAATCAGTCCACTTTAAAGCAAACAACTCCCCATTTCTTGCTCCCGTATAGATTGCAAAAGCCCAAATATAATACCAGTCTGGCTCATATTCTCGGGCATAGGCTAGAAGTTTTTTAATCTCATCTGTTGAGAGTATCTCCTTTCTTTTTCTAGACCTTGTTTTTAATGCAACACCATCAGTTGGTGAGCGCTCCATACCTTTTAAGAGGTTTTCACAGATACCAAACTCGTAGACTTTTTTAATGTCACCTCGTAATTTACCAAGCCAAGAATCTGAAATCCCCTGACCCTTCATTTGATAGAACAAACGCTTAACATCACCAGATGAAATCTGACTTGCTGGCGTATTGTCCCAATCTGAGGTCCATTTTTCCAAAGACTTTATAGCCTCAGAAAAAGTCTGCTTCGATTGCACCCATTCTCCTCTTTGTACTCTTGGAGAAATACACTCAAAGTACTTAGCAAGTAAGTTGCTCCACGTGATTCCAAAGCCTTCTTTTTCTGCAAGTCTTCTTTCAGTCTCTCTAATCAGTTGTTTCTCAAGCTTATTTGCCTTTGGAGAATTAACTTTGATATTTGGAAACTTTCTTCTTGCTTGCAGCCTAATACTTGGGTCCGTTTTACTTCTTACGTTTAAAGCAATTAAAAGTGTCTTTACCCCTTTTTCAATGATTTCCTTTTGAGCCATTATCAGCCTCCTTTTATTGAGGCTTCTAACATTCTGTCCAGGTCATCTCGTTTGAAGCGATTCAATCTACCTAATTTTCTTGGATGCACTTTATCTCTATAAACAAGATTCTTCATGCTACCAATAGTTATACGTAAATATTCTGCAGCTTCTTTAGTTGTTAACCATTTTAATTTCTCAATGGTTACCTTTCTTTCACTCATACTATACCTCAATTTTTAAAATTTACGTAGCAATATATTTTAAATTTGTGCCGATTTATTTATTTTTTTAATTCAGTTTCTCAAGGAGAAAAGCATAAAATTCTTCCTTTTTTATTGGTCCATTTTTATCTGTATATTCTCTATATTTTTTTTCTAATTTGTCTGAATTTGAAAGACTCTCCTCTTGCAGCTTCTTACAATCTTGTTCTGAAAACTTCTCTAACAGATGTAGCAGCAGCTGGTCGAACTTTACACGCCGACCTAATTGCTTTTGGTTAATCTTCTTTAGAAGCACTGTAGCCTTTTTGTAAGCCTCATGTGACACTCTAACAGATGACATTTTTAACATTTTCTTTTTTGGCTTTGTTACATTTTGTTCTTTAAGTTCTTGCATACTTTCTCCTTACTTTTGGCAGCTTAAATTCAATTTCGTGCTAAGACTAAAAAGCGTTTTAGCGCGTCCAGGACGGCGAAGATTCAATCACCCAGACTCTATGACTTTCAATGTACTTATTTCCTTGAATCTTATCTGGCTCGACATACATGCGCACTTTTGGCTTAGTTAATAACGGTGTTATTAGGAGCGAGTTGCTACTGTTTTTTTTCTTAGCTTTACTAGCTTTTTGTTTTTCTTTACTAGAAAGATAACCCATCAAGCCTCCAAGGCTAGAGCCAACTGCTGCACCAATGAGTCGTGCCTTCTTTTTATTCTTATGTTGATTGCCAATCACTAAGCCAGTGCTTCCTCCAACTGCAGCTCCAGTCAAAACACTTTCTTTTGTTGAAGCGCAGCCAGTTAAAATATTTATTGCTGCAAGAAATAGAATTATTTTTTTCATATTATTTTCTCCTATTGATTATTATTTATATAGTTATGTAATAAAATTGAGTGCCGAGGTGTTTTTGATTGTAGGTTAAGTGGTATATAAAGGGTTGATTTGAGGGGCATGGAGTAGTAAGCCTGAAATAGTGAAAAAAGGCCTTATTAGTTGATCTTTTTTCTTTTTTTGTGATGCTTGTAAGTAGACGTTTTTCCTCTAGATAATCCAGCCTCAACCATACACAGACCTTGCACATGTGCATCCGATGTTCTGGGTATGTTCTGACCCAAGCTTCTTAAGAAATCTGAAAAGATCATTCCTTTTTTTGATCCAAGAATGATCTCAGAACCCCAGTTAAATTTATCTACATCTTTAGTTAAAAGAAACTGATGCTTACAAGACAATGAGCTTCCACTTTCATCAAGTATATTAAAAATGCGCTTTGCAAAGGCTCTATTTTTGACAACCCAGATACAGTAATTAATATTTTCCATACTATTATAAAAAGATCTGAAGCTTTTATATTTTTCAGTTGGCTTAACAGAAAGCTCAACTTCTAGGGCAACAATGCACTCTTGCTCACCATTATTAAAATACCAGTAGCCATCAGGGTTGTGGAAATCTGTTTTTGGAACCCACCAAGGTAAAGTCTGTGGTTCTTGCCGCCTGATTGATTGCTCACTGACAACCCCAGCACAGTCTGGCATTTCAGTGATCCAGCCTCCAATATGAAATGCTGATGCTAAGAAATCATGACGAGGAAACTCCCCATTGTAACCTCTAGATTTGTCAGTCTGTGTAGGTAGCTGTTTCCAAATATAAACATATCCTTTTTTAGAAAGTTTCCATGCATACTTACAGCTCCATTTAACATCTTCCAATTTTATATATTTATGATGTCTTAATTTATTCAGCCGACGATAAGTAGACATTTTGCTGCCGTTTGGAAAAAATCTAGCAGCAATCCCCGCAGTTGAAACAACTTTCCATCGCCAAAGAAATAATAAGATGTCATCATCTCTCTCTGTTAAAGAAATATTTCTTTCTCCTTTAGTTTTTAATTTATCCACTAAATACCTCCAGGACTATTGTTGGCCTTCTTGTCTTGAATAAAATTGTCAGGTTTCTTTTTAAAAACATTTTTTTTCTCAACCACTTTCTTTGAATCAGAATCATCTTCTTTGTGAGGCTCTAATAGTTTTTCTGCCTCCTCAATTGATAAAAACGGCGTTTGAATATCAACTAACTTGTTGCCACTTCGTAAAATTGCTCTCCCAGGTACAATAGGTATTTGTGCAGCTTTACCATTACCAAGTATTGTCATGCTGGAGGCAAGATTTGGCATTTGAAATGCAATTATGCTTGTAAGGTTAGCCTTAACTTGCGGATCTAAGGCTTTAACATCTGGTCTTTGGGTGGCAATAATTAGATGCATCCCACAAGCTCGACCTAACCTTGCGATCCTACTGATAACCTTTCTGACTTTTTGAATATTTTCAAGCTTAACACCTCCTCCGCCTAAAAATATTTCAGCTGCCTCATCAATAAAAATATATTTTCTCCCAAAAAAACTATTAGCCCTCCCGTGCAATTGATTTTCTTTTTCAGTAGTTTTCTTTTTAATGTAAGCATCTATATCTTTGCAGTTGGCTTCTTTAATTTTGGCCATGCGCTGCTTAAGTTCAGTGTCTAAGTTTCCCAGCTGAAGGAGCATATCTCCAAAATTTTCAACAACATTTATTCTTTTTATATTTTTAAAAGTTTGAAACTCTAGCCCCTCTTTAAGGTCAACTAGCTGAAAACGTGCATTATCGTCATTTAGATATAATGAGGTTATAATTTGCCTAAGTAATGTCGACTTACCACCTCCAGTCTGGCCTCCAATCAATAAGTGAGGGCTGCTCTTGAATGACTGGGAAACAATTTTTGACCTTGTGCAGCCAGCAACATAGGTGCATTTTGATTTAACATTTGAAAGGTTATAATCAAAAATTTCTGGCATTGGTATATGGGAATATTGAATAGAAGTTATGCCTTTTTCAATATCCTGTTTAAACTCATCAATATATATCATTAAGGCAGCCTCTAAGTGTTTTTTTTGCATTTTAAAAGTTTCAATAGGGATGGATTCAGAGGTTAAAGTTATCTTTCTAGTATGTTCATCTACAGGATAATCACTAATAAAGTTGGGAACTTTACCCATATAATTTTTTATTTTTGAACTTAAAAAAGCATTGGTGAGTCTTTTTGCTAACTCTTGTTTTATTTTAATTTGCTTTATAGCCCAGACAATGAAACCCAGTGCTGCTATTGGCAGATAAATAAATATAAAAAATAACTCAGGTGCTTTTTCATAAAGCTTTTCAACCCCAGCCCATTTAAAAGCTATGACTTCCAAATCAAGGTATAAGAGTACATTAACTAGAGCCAGCCAAGAAAAGCACCAGAGCCAAGGAATTGTGTTTTTAATTGTGCCTTGGAAGAGTTCTTTAATTATTTTCCACAGGAAGCTCAGAGCTTTATCTAGGGCTTCTGTGGATTTTGATGGTTTTGTTGTTTTTTTCACTGCAAAATCCTTTTAAGTTAAATTTTGAGTGCCGATAAATTAACTTGTATTGATATTTGTGGTTACAAGGAGATGAGACTTTTAATGTATTTAATTTAATCCACTATTTTTTATTAGCGGAATATACAGCTATACATAATCAAATAGAGTTGATAGTATAAGGCCTTCGGAGGAACCGTGGAGTATTATGATGTTCTAATTAAGAATTGTAACAGTGTCGATTCAGCAAGAGTAAGCCTTAAAAAAAACAGTCTAAATATTAAATTTGGTCCAAACGGATTAGGAAAGAGTACCATAGCTAAAGCTATTGTTAGTGAGGCTCGCGGAGATGGAACATTAGCGTCATTAACTCCCTTTAAAAATCGTGGGCTCAAAGTTGGGCAACCTCAAGTTACTGGAATTTCAGAATTAACTTCCGCTCTTGTTTTTGACGAAGATTTTGTTAGTCAATTTGCTTTTCAAGAAGATGAAGTTCTAAAAAATAGTTTTGAAATCTTCGTAAAGACTCCTGAATACAATAGCGCTATGAAAGAAATAGAAAATCTTTTCAATGGAATTAAAGAAGCTTTCCACAACAGCCCAGAAATTGAACAAACTACGAAAGACCTAAAAGATCTCCGTGATGCTTTTGGTAAATCTAATAAAGACGGCTCTATATCTAAATCAAGCAAGCTTTTAAAAGCCTTTGGTCGAGGTAATAAAATTGATAATGTACCTGAAACGTTAAAACCTTTCGAGCTGTTCATAAAAAGTCCAAGCCCATCCAAATGGATTGGTTGGCAGATGAAAGGTAATATATTTCTTAATATGGGTGATATTTGCCCTTATTGTTCTGCCAAGCTATCTAGTAAAGAACAAAAAGATACTGCTTTATCTGTCGCTAAAGAGTATGATGCTGCCGCGGTTAATCATCTTAATACTCTCAAGGCTGTAATTTTACGTCTTGGAAAGTATTTCAGTAAAGCTTGTAAAGAAAATCTTGAAAAAATAATAAACTCAACTTCAGAGCTCACCTTAAATCAAAAAATTTTTTTAAGAGACCTTAAATCAAGCATTGAAGCCCTAATAAAAGGACTCGAAGATTTAAGAACTATATCATTTTTTTCTTTACGTGATGTTGATCAAATTGATGAAAAACTACCAACTCTCAAAATTGAGCTTGAGTATATTAACAAATTAGATTCTGAACAAACTAGATCTGTTACAGATCCAATTAACTCTCAACTTGAAGACCTAATGACTGACATTGGGACCCTAACTGGCAAGGTGAATATCCATAAATCAAAAATTAAAAAAACTATTCAAGAGAATCAAGAAAGTATTAATGGCTTTTTAAAATCAGCAGGTTACAAATATTCTGTAAGAATTATATCTGAATTAAATTCATATAAAATGAAGTTAGAGCATGAAGACTCGGAAGAGTATGTAAAATCAGCCTCAACTCACTTAAGCTATGGCGAGAAAAATGCTTTTGCTTTGGTTTTATTTATGCACCAAGTTTTGAGCGATAATCCGGATATTGTCATTCTTGATGATCCAATATCTTCATTTGATAAAAACAAAAAATTTGCTATTTTAAATGAACTATTTAGAGGAAAAGCAAGCCTTCGTGATAGAACAACTCTAATGCTTACACATGATATAGAACCAGCTATTGATATTGTAAAGAGTACTGCAAGAATATTTCAAGGAGCACACCCCTCTGCAACATTTTTATCAATTAAAAATGGAGAAATTAGTGAAGAGCCTATTAAACGAGACGACATTCGAACCTTCGCCAAGATCTGCAAAGATATTTGCAATAAAGATATTGATGATATTATAAAAGCTATCTACTTACGCAGACACTATGAAATTACAGACAATACTGGTTTAGAGTACAACTTACTAGCAAGCTTATTTAAAAAAAGAACCTCACCAACCATTTTGTCACCAGATGGACATGTAGAAATGTCCCCTTCTGAAGCTAAAAAGGCTGAAACTAAAATTAAAGAGCAGATCTCAACTTTTTGTTACGCAAAACTACTAACAAAAGTTAAAGATAATAATCTAATGACAAGAAAATTTATGAATGCCTCTGCGGGGTATGACAAACTACAGATTTTTAGAATAATTAAAGGAAAGCACAGCGATGATATTATCACTAAATTTATTAATGAATCATACCATATTGAGAATGAGTATGTTATGCAGCTTGACCCTCACAAGTTTGAAAATGTTCCTTCTTATGTAATTGAAGAGTGTAAAAGACTATTGAATATTCAGGATAATTAATAGCATGATAATAACTAGTCTCTAACTTTTATCAATGATCTTGATAGCAATAAATCAATGAATTTATTATTACTAAAAAATTAGTCTTAATTTCTATTAAATAGAATATATATCATGGTCCCAGCTTCTTTTTCAATTTTTGGCTCTTCGTCCCTAGATTCTGCAAGCATTTGTTTTGATAACTCTATTGCGGCTTGTGTTGAGCCATTGAGAGCTGCGTTTTTCAAAGTATTTCGATCAATAGCTGCCCCTTGGACAACAGTCCTATCCTTCAACCCATCAGAAACTCCAGCCACAAAGTTAAGGCCTGCACTTGCAGCAAGCCTCGTTCCGTAGTGATTAATGTTACTTCCTTTGAGCCCCGGTATTTTATCTTTAAAATCAGCAGCAACCGCACTGATTTTATGAAAATTTCCGTCAGGAAAGATGATTTGGGTAAAAGTAATATAAAGTCTATTTTTTTGTGACTTACCACTACCAATGAATACGCTGCCAGGGGGTAGCACTTCAGAACCTTGGCTTTCTGCTGGTTCAGTTATAATTGCTTTCACCATTCCATCAGATGCCCCACTAACAAGCTTTGCTCTTAGCATTGTGCCTGGACGAACTTCTCCAGTTAATGGCCGACTAATAACTGTCGGACCGCCATAGCGGACAACTCTAGGTTGTCGCCGCTTTTTTTTCTTTGGGACTGGTTTAGTTATGTCTTTTTCAAGTTCATATAAAGGTAAATCCTTTTCCTTTATGACTGGAGCTGTAATTTCAACTATTGTTTTCCTGACTTTAGATGTTTTATTGCCAAAAACAAAGATTAAAGACATTGCTCCTAAAATCAACCCTCCGGCAATCGCTAGCTTGGATTGTTTTTTTGATAATAGCTTTAACTTCCCAAAACGATCATTGATTTTAGGTGGACTTACTATTTTAGTTTCAACTTCATTTTGCATATGGCACCTCGATATTACCTTCAAGCGCATCTCTGACTTGAATCAC
>CALLBC010000076.1 GCA_938001965.1 uncultured Bdellovibrionales bacterium
CGGTTATATTGTACGGATACTCTGATTGTAAAATCGTCTTTGCTCTCGCCATAATTTTAAGGCTTGCAAACAGCAATTTGATAGCGAAGCGACTTGATTATGTCTTGCGGAGTGGTGCGTCCGGAAATATGGCCTGGCACCTTTTGGCGGAGAGACAGAGATTGACTGTTGGTTTTTGCTAAACCATTAATAAAACTGATTAATTCAACATTAACAACAACTTAACCCATGATTAACTTGGAACATTTTGGAGTGTATTTAACCTATTTTGTAGGGTTTCACATGGTTTTGTTAGGAATAACCAAGCTGATTTTTGCACTTTATGTGTAGGGTGATGTGTGGTACAATGTGTAGATACTTAGGAGGTACAAACTATGGCAACTAATTTAGCTTTAGATGATGAATTGATCGAGCAAGCAAAAGAAGTGGGTAATCACCCCACCAAAAAAGAAGCCGTTACTGTGGCTTTACAAGAATACATCAGAAATAAAGGACAAAAAGATATTTTAAAACTTTTTGGCAAAGTAGAATTCGACCCTAAGTATGATTATAAAAAGCAACGCAAAGTGAAATAATATGATTTTAATTGATACATGTATTTGGTCAGAGGCCTTAAGAAAAAAACAATCAAAACAGCCAGAAATAGTGGAACGCCTCAGCCAAATAATTAACAATAACAAAGCAGCTATTATAGGCCCTATAAGACAAGAGCTACTTAGTGGCATTAAAGATAAAAAAATATTTAATAAGTTAAAATCTCACCTTACATACTTTAAAGACATTGAAATACTTCAGCAAGATTACGAGCTAGCAGCTGACTACTTTAATCTTTGCCAAAGTAAAGGTGTGCAAGGCTCAAACACTGACTTTTTAATAGCAGCAGTATCAAAACGGCTTAAGATCACAATATTTACAATTGATAAAGATTTTAAGCATTTTAATAAAGTTTTGAAGTTAAAACTGCTATAACTACCTCTCTAAAACGTTAAAAAATATTCTTTTTTGGAAGTTAACTCGCTGTAAGCTATTGAAAATACTAAATAGGATCTCTTTAACACAGTGAAGTTTTCAGCTACTCTGGTCTCCTATACATTAATAGTAACTTCTCATTATCAGCTAAATCACTAGAGCAGGGCCACGCACAGCCTATTATATTTAGTATCTCAACTAGACCTACATAGGCCTACACTAAATCTTTAGTATCTATATAGGAACAGAAGCATACTAAAACTAACTTTAGTATGCTTCTATTGACTATATAGATACTAAGTTGTACTTTAGTATCTATATATTAAAAAAGGACAACTAAGTGAAAAAAGTAAATATCTCAATTAAAAAGCAGCACAAGACAGGCTACACCTACTCATCTCCCCTGCCCTTCCCCAGCAAAGAAATGTTTGATATTCCAGCTAAAGTTTTGCTAAAGGCAGTAGAGGCAGAAAGATTACTAGGAAAACTGGATGGCATTACTCTTACCTTACCTGATATTAATTTTTTCTTAAAAATGTTCTCATACAAAGATGCAACCTCATCCTCTCAAATAGAGGGAACTTTAGCTACTTTTGCCGATGCCTTAGAAGCCTCTGCTGAAATTAGCAATAAAGAAACTGATGCTAGCGACATACTCTATTACATTAAAGCCTTAAATTATGGAGTAAAGAGGTCTAAAGAATTTCCTATATCATTGAGGCTTATCAAAGAAATTCACCAAGAGTTAATGCAAGGGGCTCGATCAACACACTTTTCAGACCCTGGTAATTTTAGAACTTCTCAAAATTGGATTGGAGGCACAAGGCCTGATAACGCATCCTTTGTACCCGTACCTCCAGAAGAAATGAACAATGCCTTACATCATCTAGAAGACTTTCTACATAATGATTCTTATTTAAAATTAATAACGATAGCTTATATACATGCTCAATTCGAAACAATCCATCCCTTTCTTGATGGTAACGGTAGAGTTGGTCGATTACTAATTACATTTTTATTAATGGAAAAAAAAGTTTTAGATAAACCTGTATTATTTTTATCATCATTTTTTAAAGAGCATCAGAAACTATACTACCAAAGACTTGACGGCTATCATAACGGCGAGGTTTTCCCATGGTTAGACTTTTTCTTAGATGGAGTAATAGAAACAGCCAATAAATCCATACAGATATCAACGCAAGTAAGGGCAATTCGTGACAGAGATATGGAAAAGATCCAAGCTCTTTCTAAAAGAGAATCTGAAAGTGGTGTTAAGGTATTAAATTTTCTTTTTCAGACACCAATTGTGACAACAAAAAGTATTATGAAAGAAACAGGGTTCACTCGAGCTGGCGCTCAAGGCCTTATTGATAGGTTTGTAAAAATGAATATTCTAAAAGAAAGGCCAAAAAATGTAAACTATGATGTGAAGTATTTCTATGAAGATTATTATAATACTTACTTATAATTTATACCCCCTCAAGCTTTTGCTTCAACACTAGAGACTGCTGTCTAAGCCTCTCCTTGTCTTTAAAGTATTGTTTTGATTTTGTTAACATAAGCTTATACGGAGAACCGCTTCTTTTAGTAATGTGTTTAACTCCAATGCACATATCTTCAATGACAGTATGAATATGCTGTCTTCGAGGCGCTGCTAAAGGCCATTCCAGCCTGGAAGTATTACTCGCCAAAAAAATATTTAGATATTCACAATCTCTACATCTGCAAATAGATTTTTCATGAATCATAAAATTACTTAAATCAGGAGCCTTAACATCTTTCCTCAGGCGGTTAAGAGCTTCTCGTTTAAGGCTCTCTCTGAAATCTTTAAAAAAAGTACCTTCGTATTCAAAAACCATAGATCCAAGATCATAGCCTGAGACTGTTGCCTTTAAACTTTTTATTTGATCAGCTAGGCTATCTAATAATCTACTACTATCAATTATTTTAGCAGAGGATAATAATTGCTTTATCCGTTTTAAAATTTTTGGTTTCTCATCTAATTTTGTTCTTTTTGAGGAGTTCAGTTCGTGTGACTTTAAATATTTTATAAATAAGTCATATTGCTGGCCCAGCAACCAATCAGTAACTTTTGGCATATCAGAAAAATTTGCAATTATATCCTCAATATTATTAAGCTCACCTGAGCCATAATGCTCAGAGCTAAACCATGCTTTTAAAACCTCTAATGCCCAAGGCTCACCATATTGTAAAAACAACTCATGTATACTATCCAAGTTTTTTTTTGTTAGAATACTAAAATTAAAAATCGTTAATAATTTTTTGGCTAGAGATTCATCTGCCACTAGAGCTGATACCTCAAGAACTGATTGAGCAGCATTTTCATCATGCTTCAATGAATCTTTAAAAGGTAGAATTAGTTTGAATAAATTTTGCCCACCCTTAAGGTCTTTGCGAATAGTATTTTTTATATTTGTTAATGAGGACAACGGATTTACCACAAATAAGTTTTCTAAATCATTTACTTTTGGCCAAAGAACAACAGCTGTTCGAGAATACCAGTACTCAGCAGTATTTCCGTAGTTCCCCATATACCCTTCGTAATTAAACTCTACAGGCTTAAAAGCACTATTACTTTTATTTAAACAAACTTCATCTTCACTCAAAAACAGACTATTAACTTTCAGTTCTTGTCCATTACTTTTAAATAAACTGAACAGCTCACAACTCTCATCAATGATCTCTTCTTTTTCAACATCCTCTGGATTTACTGAACTTATACTTTCTTCATCAATATCTCGCCAGCCATACCGAGACCGACGATCTCCACGACCATGCTTATCGTAAGCCGACCAAACTTCCTGAGATTTTACCTGCCCTAAGTAAAGTTCTAAGTCGAGTACTTTGGCAGCAGCAAGGAGCTCCCCGACTAAGTTTCGATCAGATCCTTTTAAGTGGCCCCAATTCAGACCTTTCTGACTGTATTGATGGTCCAATAAACATGAAAGTCTTCTCAGGATAGGTATTTCCTTTTGAGTCTCCGATTTAGTATTGAAAAAATAGTTTTTAAGCTCAAGAACTATTTTTTCACACGGCTTCGGCAAATTGATAGGTTTTATCTGACTCGCGTAAATATTATAGGTTAGAGTAACTCGATGGCCAGTTTTAACTTTCTTAACCTCATGAAAGCAATCCGAATAAAAAGCCGTTATGTTTATTTTATTATCATTACTGCTTGGTGGGCTTTTAAAAGTTTTACCCCCGTGGGTAATACTTAAATCACCGCCTGTATAGGGAGAAGGTAGCTCTAAAACCATTGTTCCAATCATTCCTGATTTTTTCTCAGTGTCTTGGTGATTTTTAAAAAACTGACCTGGCTCGTAAATCAACAAGTTGTGCAAATCAATAGATAATTCAGTGGTACTTGCTATATCTAAGTTTGTTTTTATTTTATTTAGTGCTAGCTTAATCACCTCACTCACTTTTTTAGATGTTGTGATTTTATTAGGCGATATTTCCCAAACATTTCGAACTCTAGTATCCACTATGGTTTGTTCTTTTAAACCAAAAGAAGCTAGTCTGGCTTCTTTAATTAGACGGCTCATGTCTTTTTTGTTTAACGGAAAATTAACATCTCCGAAGCCATCAACCTCTAATTGTAAGTCTTGCTCGGCGTCTATTTTAAAGAACGTGAACGCCTTCATATCTTTATCTTCTTTACTAATTTTTTGGAACAATGACTCTAGCATGTCTATCACCTCAATAAAAAAATAACTCTTTTTTTATTTACTAAAAAATTAGAAAAAGGAATAGCCTTATTGCGTAGCTGAAATGCTTTAAATGTTAAAAGTCTGTTAAAATGAAGTACTATAAACTTAAAAAGGCATGCCCAAACTTGAATTTTATCTACCATATAAGTTGGAGCTATTTTTTAAGCAATTAGTCTACGATATACATCATAACCGCTGTACTATTTATGCGAGTACACGACCAGTTTAAAATCAGAGTTGTTAGGAAGGCACTAAACCACTCTTAATAAAATTAATATTTACCAATGATTTTATACACTTGCGATGGCCACCTACGGAGAGACAGAGAAAAGCTAGAGCATTTTGCTAAACTTTTGTAATTACTTATTAAATCAATACTATCGGTAACTTAACCCATGATTAACTTGGAACGTTTTGGAGTATATTATACCGATTTGGTGTTATTTCACATGGTTTTGTTAGGAGTTTTAGGCTTATATACTCCCATTCAATGTAAAATTACTTGATTTCGATATATTTATAGTCTGAGGATGCTCTTCTAAAAAGTGATACAAATTCTCATTTAATACGCTCTCTATATAAACTAACGAGTTATTTTCTTTTGCCATACAAAGAAGATCTTCCAAGAAAGATTTAAACACTCCTGACTTTTTTGGGAAAGTTTCCACATTAGCTATGTTTATTGTCTTGCGACCTCCAACCATATAAGTTCCTCTAGTACGTAATTTAATATTAGGGAAGTGTACATACGCTGTTTTTCTTTTTTTGAAAAAAGGCTGTAAATCTTTAACATCAAAACCACGCCTACAATCTTTACTTAAATAATTAAATATACTAATATTTTTTTCACTGATCTTCTCAAGAAAAAATTCTGAGTTAACCTTACCGTCAAGTACGTCGTTACAGTACCTACCCAGTAAATAACTTTCATAATCATATAACTTGCCAATACTAATTCCTATTTTTTCAAGATTTTCTTTCAATTGCCATATTTGATTAAGAAATAAACAAAGTTCTTCATCAAACTGTTGCAATGAAAAATTATTTTCACAAATAGCATAACTACAGCTTATAAATTCATCGACAAAATATGGAAGACTAACTTCTCGCAAGAACAGGTCTTTCTCTATTGATCCTACAAGTTCTAAAACTTTATTTACTGTTTCTAAATTATACTTTTTTATATTATTCATTTTTTTTAAAAACTGCCCTTAATCATTAAGCAAGCCTAACCTTATAATTCAAATCATGCTCATGTAAATAATCTTGCATCGCTACTTGCACCCAATAAGACTCTATTTCCCCTAAGGCTCTCGCCATTTCAGCTGCCTTTTCTGGAGTTGGTATTCTCCTCCCTTTTTCATAATCGCAAATTACTCCCCTGCTAATTCCACCAAGTATATTACCAAGCTCAGTTTGGCTTAGTTCCTCAGAAAATCTATATGAACTAATTAGCCTTGCAAAAGTAACAGGACCTCTCATTTTTTCTAATTCTTTAGTTCCAAATTTTTTAGTAGTCATGTGGCATAACCTCCTCAACAATAATTATTATCTTTTTTGTTTTTTTATCTAACGTATAAATAAGCCGCCATTGCTTATTTAAATAAACAGAACGCTGGTGCTTTCTTTTACCTTTTAAAGTATGATCTCTAAAACCAGGTACTTTCTGTACTTTATTTAACCCTTCTTTCTCAACCATATCAGCCCATATTTGAATTTTATCTACGATGTAACCTGGGGTTTTTCTCAATTGTTTTTTTATAAGTGATAAATCTACGGTGTATACCATAAGCTATTGTACTCTTTTTATGAGTACATGGCAAGTTTAAAATCTTGCTTGTTAGGACAGCGCCCTGCCACTTTTAAAGAAGTAAATTTTTACCAATAATTTTGTTCACTTAGGTGAAGTTTTGGCGGAGAGACAGAGAAAATCTAGAGCGTTTTGCTAAACTTTTGTATTTACTGATTAATTCAATATTAACAATTACTTAACCCACGATTAACTTGGAACGTTTTGGAGTATTTTATACCTATTTGGTAGGTTTTCACGTTAGATTGTTAGGAAGCTAATGTTGTATTTTTAGCTACCACTTACTTAGTCAAACATTAGCTATAAAAGATATTCCAAATTAACCAAGTTTAATGAGTCGAAATTATTACCGATAAAACTCTTAATAAAATATTTAACTCAATATAACTATAGTGATAAATTTATCGTTGGCGTTAAACTAAGCCCTACATTATTACCGCCATCACAATAAACATTCACTCCGGAAGATACACAAGTGTCATATCTAAAAACTTTCATTTCATCGATAAGCGGAAAGCCAATGATATCAGAACCAAATTTAACTGGCACACTTGAACTACCAACAGCTTTACCCAACCTGCCTCTTTGGTTGTACCCCCAACACCATACTTCTTTAGCATTTGAAAGTGCACAAGAGTGATCCTGTCCTACCCCAATATCTATAATTGGCTCCATAGAAGCTGTAGAAGCCTTAACTGGTGTGCTCTGAGATACAAGAGTTCCATTTCCAATTTGTCCTCTGTTATTATAGCCCCAACACCACATCGTACCATCATTTTTTAATGCACAACTATGACCATAGCCTGCACTTAATTTTTTAACATCATTAAGCCCTGTAACTTGAACTGGCACATTTTGATTAGCTCCTCCACCATTTCCTAATTGGCTCAAACCATTATTCCCCCAACACCATACTGTTCCATCATTTTTTAATGCACAACTTGATAGTGATTGGCCTTGGCCTATTGAATGAATGGTTTTAACATTATCCAAACCTATAACCTCTTGATAAGTATTACTATCTGCAAAAACACCATGCCCAATCTGCCCGCTTCCTCCATGACCAGTACAATATACTTTACCGTCAAACTTATGAATACAATGAGTACTTCCACCAGCTACTAAATCAACGACATCTGACTCAACATAAACAGGCGTAATTTGTGGCATATTATTACCTGTTCCGAGCTCTCCATATAAATTATCTCCCCAGCAATAAAGCTCATTATTATTCATGATAGTACAAGCCTCTGTGTGATCCCCCATTAATGTTCTAACTTTGGCAGTTGTTGGAAATAAAAGCTCAGCTGGTGAGTTATACACAGATGCTGTCCCTAGATAACCAAGGGCTTTGTGCGCTCCCGTCCTTAAATATTCACCCCAAGCATAAACATCTCCACTTGCAGTAAGAGCAAAACCATTTGCTTCTAATGGCAGGACCGCTACAGGCGTTACACCTATTGGCATAGTCTGCAATGCCAGACTATAGTTACCACCGGCACCACTATATTGCCGACTTCGAGCTCCTCGACCCCAGCAGTAAATGTCCTTATCTAATTGCATAGCGCAAATAGCATCATTTGCATCTTCAATATATCTAGACGCTCTCTCTCCAAATGCTAACTCTAATGGGGTAAGTACATGAGCACTCCCAATACATGGAGCATCAAAGTTTGCCGAGCCTATATTAAAACTAATATTATCGCCAAAACTTCCGGAGCCATCATAATTTATAGGAATAATAAGAGTTGAATCCGCAGCTGTTACTAAACCATTATATGACCCTGTAAATCCATTTTGGTTTATTGTTACAGATATATTAGTATCAACAGTAGTCCTTATTGGAATTGCAACACTACCTGTACTAGCTACTCCTTGTAAATAAGTTCCCGAGGCCGCTGATGCAACAGAGCAAGTCACAGATATTTTCTCTGCGGTACTACCCGCATCACTTTTTCCGGCTGATAAGTCAGTGATATGATGATTTCGACCACAAGAAATAATAGTGAAAACAAATACAAAAATTTTAAAATATTTCATAGTTCAAGCCTTTAAGTTTATTTAATTAATAGTGCATCCCGATGCTGAAGCCTAATTGTTGGCCATAGGTTATATTTTTTAATATCTAAAAATGAACTAGGTTGTCTACTCAAAGGGACATAATAAATATACTTAGATGAATTCATTTTTAATGAATAATCTTTTTCAACAAATTCATTTGTATCTTTAAATTCACTTGATAAATGTTTTTGAATGTACATTAGGTTGTTAGGAGTTTCTTGAATTATATACTTATTAGGATCAAAACCTGGGAATAACTCTGGTACTTCCAGGGAAAGAGTATTATATCCCCGATTCGCACAGCCTTGAGTTAACAGTAATGCAATCAATAACTTTATAACCTTACTCATAACACCCCTCAAATTTATCATCTAATATAAAGTTTATCTCAACCCTTCGATTAACTGTATCAGCCTCACGAGTCTCACTTTGATTTAATAAGCTTTCTTCACCAAATGAGCTCACCTTCCTAATTTTACTTGTATCCACTCCATTCACCTTAAATAACTTTTCTATATTTTTAGCTCTTCTTAAACCGAGGTTCTTATTATATTCAAAACTCGCTGAAGTTGAGGTATGGCCTAAAATCTCTATAGCTAAAACATCTTTTTGCCTTTCTTTGTAAGTCACTAATGCCTCGTTAATTTTTATAATTTGATCTTTAGAAATTTGATCCGAATCATTTTCAAATAAAATAACAATTGAATTTTTTGATGGATATATATATGCACCTTTACAGAAATTCTCGCTATCTTTAATTATTCTTATAGGCTTATTAATTCCTTTTTCTGTGTATTCCTTTTTTCCTGTAGCACCAGGCGTAAATTTAATACCTGCAATGACTCTATAGTCATTACCATCAGAACTATCAAAGATATTGCCAAAACCTGCACCAACAAATCCATGAATATTTGTTCTTAACCCACTACTTAGACCAATAAAAAACTCATTAGGGTTTATATCATTATTAAAAAATGGAGCTGTAAAATTTGATATGTACTCTAAATTTAATCCAATTTTATCATGAAATGGAAAATAGATACCTAAACCTGTTGTTAAAACTTGAGTTTTGTCAATTTGAGTATACCCCGTATTATCAATAAATTTTGCTTTATCATTAAATCGATAACCCAAATTAAAAGAGACTTGGAAAGATTTAAAAAGATGTTCATAAATTAAAAATAACCCAGCTCCTAAACCGGAGTCGGACAAAAGATAATCTGAACCATAAACCTTTTGTGGACTGGCATTATCAGTTACTAATGTTCTTCCACCCTTAAATGGGACAGTAATTAGCGGCATAATTGTAAATGCACTTCTACGACCATCATACAACCTGATTTTAGATTTTAACTCCAAGTCTTGAAAGTTATTCTTTTTATTATTGTTATTATCATCGAAAAAAGAAAATGAAGTGTTGGCTGAAATTTGCCAATAGGGCTTTAAGTAAACCGCAGCCCCTAAATGTACACTCATCATCGAATCAATAACGTGATCTAACTGTTCAGTATTCTGTGAATTTTTTATTGTTAATGGGTGGTCTACATATGAGAACCCCAAATTATAAAGCCATTTGTAATGATTCAATACATGACTACTAGAAAGTCTCGCATCTTCGATCATTTCAAATGTCAGAGAGTTTGACCTTGAAAACTGTTGAACATTCACAGCATTTACTTTAATGGCACTAAAGAATAGAAGAAAAACTAATGATAGTAACTCAATACTTTTTTTAAACATATTGATAATATCGGACAGTAAATATAGTTTATTTATTTTTTTAGTATACATGTGGTAAAATTAGTCTTTTGTCTTGAAATAACTCATACTTTTGTTAGGAAGCATTGTTGCTAATTTAAATTTTATAAGTAATATTAATTGCTTACGAAGAGTGGCGGAGAGACAGAGTAAAGCTAGAGCGTTTTGCTAAACTTTTGTAATTACTGATTAATTCAATATTAACAATAACTTAACCCATGATTAGCTTGGAACGTTTTGGAGTATTTTATACCTATTTGGTAGGTTTTCACATGGTTTTGTTAGGAATTTATACGAGTCGAAGAATAAAAAATTCGAAAATTTAATTTAACTCTAGTAATCCCATTATAATTACCAATTACCTTCATCTAAACCCAACTCTTTTTTGAGGAGGAAAATAATTTGCTGGAGTTCTTCAAGAGTTTTTATACTCTCCATTGTAGATCCTCCACTAAAGTACCTGTCAGGAGTATTCCAAAAGCTTGCTTTCGATTCAAACCAATCTGGGAAAATTTGATTATTACTTAATTCTAATACATACGACTTTTTAAACAAATCCAGCCATACTTTATGTAATTTTGGACTTCTCTTGTAGCCATTTTTAGATATCTGATCTCTTGTAAGATTTATGGCCATACTAAGATCTACCAAAAACCCTACTAATTTCTCTTTCTGTTTTTTTATTTTTTCTTGATCATCCTTGAGTATTTTTAAAGCCTCAATTAAAAATAATAAACCACTAAAAAAATCTGGCATTAAATCTCCGTAATATATTTTCACATCTCAAATTTAAAAAAATAATTCATAAGTTAGATTTAATATTCTAGTATAAAAGCACATACTTTAAAACCACCTATAGTCTAGTAAATATATTTAATTTAATTCCGATATGTATAAAGCTTATGTTTAACTGCTGGAGGTAAATTTGTTTAATGTTGGTGAAGAAATTTGTGGAGAGTACTTAAAACACATACTTGGCTGTGACTTTGTATCTTATAATATTCAAACAATTGATGTGCAAGGTGAAATTGATGTTGTAGGCATATCTTTAAAAGACAATACGATCTATGTTTGTGAGGTAGCTACACATACTGGGGGCTTACAATACGTAAAAGACCAACGACCAGATAACTACAACAGATTTTACAGTAAATTTGAAAAAGATATTCATTACGCTAAAACTTACTTTAACTACGAAAAAGTAAAACCAATGCTTTGGTCACCAATTGTCAGAGTAGCTAATAGTCAATCTGTGTATAACCCATACGAAGAATTAATAAGGCTACAAAAAAATATCAAAAATGACTTTAAGCTTGATTTAGATCTTATCATAAATGAACACTTCCAACTTGCTTTAAACAAACTTAAAGACAAAGCATTCAACACCTCTTCTGCATTCACTTCGCGACTAATGAGAACATTTCAAATAGAAACTAAGTTAGAAAAACACATTAATTTGTTAAACAAGAGAAAAACTGCATAATAATAAAGGAGCGTAAATGGAATACATAGACCAAGTAATTATGCATTGTAAAATTGCAAAAAAAACTAAACCAATAAATAAATTTATACTAAAAGACATGTCAGAGCTAAATGATATTGCAAAAGCAATATATGTCATTGAGCAAATTGGTGGTGACATAAAAAAGACTTTTTCAGATTTCTCTAAATATAAAATGAAAAAAGAAAGAGCATGTGCCAAACTAAACGAACCATCTAAAACTATGTATGTAGGTTCATCCACCACAGGTATTCGCAATAGAATCAAACAACATAAAGAGTTTGGCCCCATTAAAACTTATGCGCTTCACCTAAAGCGATGGTTTAGAGGTAAATATAAAATTACTGTCTATGTTTATGATGAAAAAATTGAACGTGCAGTTCTTCAAATTATCGAAGACAACCTTTCACACAAATTAAAACCAGCTTTTGGTAAGCGTGGTGGCAACAATAAGTAGATTTCTTAAAAGGTAAGGAGAAAAGGCTAATTTACCAGTACGACTTTTTTGTTATTAATTACCTTACACGAGACTGATTGCACCGCACAATTGTGTCTGTACTTTTTTGCACCACTTCACGAACCAGTTAAGAAAGCTTTAAAGTACAGAGATGAATGTTACTTTCCCCTCCGAACCTAGCTAGCAGGTCATCTTCCAATAGATCAAGAGCATTTACAAAAGCATGATCCGGCGAGGCGTCGGCCACTACTAACAAAGCATCAGTGTATTCATTAAATGCTCCAAGGTAAAACATGGCTTGGCGAATATCATTATACAGTTCTTTAATAGCAAACTTTTGAGAACCTTTTGTAAAGTACTTTGTTTCACCCACTATAGAGACTGGTAGTGGCGACCTAAGAGCAAAGTCTGGACAAGCCATATATGATGTTAGCTTTTTTTCACTACCTTTAAACCAAGCGTCAGGCGGGTCATTTGCTATTACTTGCCCTTTCGTGAAAAAGTGTTTTTTCTTTCTCGCAGGTGTGAACCCAAAGCCATCAACATTCTGGTAACCCTCTGTACCCATCCCTTTTGTTATTTGTTCATCAGTAAGTTTCAATTGGTCTCTATTTTCTACATTGAAAAATCGTAAAAGGCTCGGACACAGAAACTCTCTTGTAAAAATCTCTTCTCGACTTTTTGTTCCAGCAGTTGAACTAGCTGACGTTACACAATCTTCAATATGAGCAAGAGCACCCTGTGGCTCAATTATATTTTTTAAATACATACTTAGTTGATGAATTATATCCATTTTTTATCTCCTATCTTATTTGCTGGCAGTATAGTTTAAAAATAAACTTAATTTTTAATTTAAATCTAAAATTAAAGGCCTGTGATCACTCAACTGAAAATTAAAGTCTTTAACTGTAGTTAAAATTGTATTATCTAATAAGTCATTACCAACAATACAGTGGTCTATCTCAAAAGTACCAGAATTATGCTTATGTGTGTGCCTTGGCCCGTCGTAACTTAATTTTTTCATATCGGTGGCGCTAAACACATCCATAACTGGTGGCCAGGCTTTACCAGATTTTATTTCTGGACCATTATTAAAGTCACCTATCCATATTGATTTACTATTCAAAAAACCTGAGTAATGCTCCAGCACTTTATGAATAACTCCATTCTTACCTTTATACTTACCCATTGAACGCTTGTTTGAGGCCCACACAGCCATTATATTAACAGAGGTATCCTTAAACTTAACTTTTAATGGCTGAAATATTTCTAAATCATGGTTTACTAGCTCAAAGCTCACTTCTAGCTGCTCATTGAATATATAAACACCCAACCCTAACGCTTTACTTTCATCAGGCTTATAGGTCTGCCAACTTCTCTGCTTGGTCTCACTATAATCAGATAGTTTAGCCTCTGGCATAATTAAAATATCAGGTTTTAGACTTTCAATTAAGTCTAATTTCTCTTTTTTCTTTGCGCCTTTTAGGCAATTCCAAGATAAAATACGCATACAACTAAAACGATGATTCCTTAGAAATTTTTATTAACTCTTTAAAAAACTCCATATGCTCTTTTAGCTTTTTATTATTAATATTAAATTTAATGCTACGCTTACGCCTTGATAAAACTTCAAAGCCAGACTTATCACACATGTCTAAAACTCTATCAAAATCTTCAACCTTGAATCTCATACCTAGGGTTATATAACTTGAGGAGCGGGGCTCAAACCAAGCATAATTACGCTTACCTTCACCACCCATTGCTATATGTCCTTTATTATAAGTAAGGCTAATATCAGAATCAAACTCCTTATATAAATCAGTTATTGTATCAAAAAGTTTCATGCTGTCTTTGTGTTTTTTATTTAACCAATATTCTCTATCAGTTTTTTCAATATTTAAATCTTCTTCTTCTTCAAAACGCTCAACATGATCAATGACTTTTATAAAATTTAAAAATAGATTGTTCCCAAAAGATCTTGTATCTAGCTGTAGTACAATTAGCGGAATGGAGTTTCCTAAAATGGAAATAACATTTAAAAACCTGGATGTTACATCTTCAGCAACTATAACTGCCACATGCTCTTTATTGGGAAATCTTTTTCTTTCGATATCCCAATACTCAATTGTTCTAATTATATGACTTTCATCAAGTGAGCCTAACTGAACTTCAGTGACGAACCTTACTCCAGTATCATAGTTAGCAAGTAATAGATCAAGACGGCCTTTTGGCTGAACTCTCTCCCTTTCAATTAAACTCAGCTCACCTAGCCCTAGAATTGTTGGGTCTTCAGCTATACGCTCTTGAAGCCAACGCTCATCTAAATTTGCTTCACGAATAAATATTTTATCAGATTTACTATATTTTAGTGCTCCCACTAATATACTCCTTAGCCTATGCAGACTTCTTATGTTTAAAATTTAATATTTCAAATAACTTTTCTAAAATCACAACCATGGCGTAAGTATCTCGCTC
>CALLBC010000077.1 GCA_938001965.1 uncultured Bdellovibrionales bacterium
CTGCACGATATGTTGAGTAGCAGTGCTCATGAAAGCGAATCTAAGATGATGGACTTAAGAGCTGAGTACCAAGAGCGTTTAGATGATATGGCCAATCAAAAAGACCGTGAAAGAAGAATTATGGCAGAAACGGCCAGTCGACTAGCAAGAGAGCGTCAAGCCTCGAGCAAAAACGAAGTAGAGAATTTAAAAGCTCAATATGAATTAAAAATATCTAAACTTAAAAAGAACTACAACGAGCAGCTAAATCAAATGAGTGATATCCATGCAGAGCAAATGGACCAAGCTTACCAGCATATGAGACGCGAAGACGGCTACCGCCGTAAAGCTTAATTAGCCCGTATGCACGAAGTGCATGTAAGGGCGATATACAAAAATTTTCGGCTCATAGCGCTTCGTCCCTATTGGACGATGCGATATTAGTCGAAGTTCCTCAGCCCGTATGCACGAAGTGCATGTAAGGGCGATATACAATTTTTTATACAGTTATGAATTGGTACTAGCGCAAGACTTTTTGTTTCCATTTAATGCCAAAGTCTTCGCAGGTTGCGCTATACATAGTTAAATCCTGCCACTGGCCCCTTAAAAAAACCACGCGCTTTTTTAGTCCTTCTTTTCTGAGGCCTATAGATCGGGCCAAAAAGATTGATCTGCGATTATTGGGCTCTATACCAGCCTCAATGCGATGAAGTTTTAAATCTGTAAAACAAAACTTAATAAAGTTTAAAACAGCCTCTTTGCCATAACCCATGCCCCAGTGTCTGTTATGTAATGAATAGCCAAGGTAGCCGGAGTGAGTAATGCTACGGACAATATCCATTGCTGAAATAGAGCCAATAAATTCACCTTTATTTTTAGTAAAAATAGCCAGTTCATAAAATTTATCTTTAGCGCGGAGATTTTTTTGGCTTTTAAGAAGCCTACTAAACTTAGTTTTAGTTAAGTCGCTTTCCACTCTAAAACTATTATCCCAAATGTTTTTGGACGGGGAGTTGTTTAGGTAGCTTTCTCTCCAGGTATTATGGTCGCCCTGTTCTAGGGGGCGAAGGATTAGTCTTTTGGTTTTTTTTATCATTTTTAAATTTTATATTTATTTTTTTAGTTTGGCTAGCTCTGACAGGTTAATTTACCTTGCTAAAACCGACCTGTTAGGATTAAAATTTTACTTTCTAGGAGAGAAAATGAATGTTTTAGTTATAAATTGTGGGTCTTCCAGTGTTAAGTATAAAGTTTTTAATATGGAATCAAATGAGCAAATATTAAATGGAAAGGTTGAAGAAATAGGCACTAAAGTGGCTAATCATTCAGAAGCTTTAAAGTTAATTATTGCTCAAATCAAAGATGTTAAAATAGATAGTGTAGGCCATAGAGTGGTTCATGGTGGTGAAAAATTTGTTAATGCCACATTAATAAATGAACAAGTAATAAATGAATTAAAAAAACTTGAGCCTTTGGCGCCACTGCATAACCCCTATAATATTTTAGGCATTGAAATGGCCATAAATAAATGGCCACAGCTAATTCAGGTGGCCGTGTTTGACACCTCTTTTCATTCAAGGATGCCAAGGCGGTCAAAGTATTATGCTATTGATTATAATTTAGCTGAAAGTGAGGGTATTAAACGCTATGGTTTTCATGGCCCTTCTCATCAGTATGTTGCTGGTCGTGCTGCTGATTTTTTAAAACAAGGGCTATCTGATCTTCGTATTATAACTTTACATTTGGGTAACGGTGCCAGTGCCTGTGCTGTGGAGTTTGGTAAGTCTGTAGACACAAGTATGGGGATGACTCCACTTGAGGGCTTAGCCATGGGCACAAGAGCTGGTGACATTGATGCCGGTATTGTTTTGAAAATGCTTGAAAAAAATGACAGCGATTCTGTTTCACGGCTATTAAATAAGGAAAGCGGCTTAAAAGGAATCTCTGGGGTTAGTAATGACTTAAGAGAAATTGAAAAACAGGCAGAGCTGGGTAATGATCGCTGTCGTTTAGCCATAAATATTTTTGCTCATAAAGTGCGTAAGTACATTGGTGCCTATGCCTCTGTAATGGGCGGAGTGGATGCTGTTGTATTCACCGGTGGTATTGGTGAAAACAGTCCATCCATGCGTCGTCGAATACTACAGCGCTTTGATTTCTTGGGTTTAAATATTGATGAAGATTTAAATAATGATGTTAATAAGGCTAATATAGGCTGTGGATTAATTTCGGCTAGTAACTCAAAAGTTAAAGCATTGGTGGTAAAAACTAATGAAGAGTTAATGATTGCTAGCGAAACTAAAAAAATATTTGATAAGGTTAATAAAGTGAATGTTGAAAAACCTGTCATCCCTATTGCTGTAAGTGCTAGGCATTTACACCTAGATAAAGAAACCTTTGCTAAACTTTTTGGTGAAGGCAAAGAGCCCACAAAGTTAAAAGATATTTCTCAACCAGGGCAATACGCTTGTAATGAGCGTGTAAACCTAATAGGTCCCCGTGGAACTATAGAGGGTGTGAGGTTGTTAGGTCCATTAAGATCAAAAAATCAAATTGAGATTTCACGCACCGATGAATTTAAGCTTGGTGTAGATGCACCAATTCGCAACTCAGGTAAAGTGGCTGGCTCAGCACCCATCATTGTGGAAGGCCCTGCCGGTAAGGTGAGTCTTACTGAAGGCTTAATATGTGCCAGAAGGCATATCCACGCTCACCCAGATGATGCTAAGAAATTAAATATTAAAGATAAAGATGTGGTTGAAGTTGAAATCAGTGGGGGAGAGCGTGACCTTACCTTTGGGGATGTATTGGTTCGAGTGAAAGATAGTTATGTGCTTGAAATGCATATAGACACCGATGAAGCCAATGCCTGTGAGCTGGTTAAGGGCACGGGCGGAAGTTTAATTTATGAAAACATAGCTGGAGTGGAGGCTAAAATTGCGTTTTAATCTACCAGCATTAGTAAAACATATTGCTATCACAGCTGTAATTTGCTTTGTTGCCAGTATTTTCCTGCGAGCCAATTTTTGGGTTGTATTTTTAATTGTTGAAGTAGCCTTTTTTTCTAATATTTTTATATTAGGTAAAGGTAAAAAGAAAAATCCATTTATGAAAACTGTTAATTACGATGAAGTTATTGATATAAAAAAAGAAGATTCATAGAAATAAAAAAAGCCTCCCAATGAGGAGGCTTTAATCTTAATCTAATTTTTAAACTTAGTGTAGTGGTCTAATTAGTTCTAAAACAGCACCGGCGCCATTAATGATTGAAAGTCCGTCTTCGCTAAGCTCATAAACAATTTTAGCTTGATTTACATCACTTGTAATTTCTGTCACTAAAATGTTGTTGTTTACTAGCATGTAAGTTTGCGTTTCAGGTGGGTTGCCAAAAAATGTATTTGCATTATCAGTCATTTGACCACTTTTAAAGCTAACACAGTGTGTGAAGTCACCGGCTGGTTGTCCAAATAAGCCATCTGCATGAAAAGTTCTGCAAAATGATTTTCCTTCTAGCGGGCCATCAACTGGAGTTAAAGAGTCGGCCATAGAGGCAGAACAAAATAAGATTGTTACTAGTGATAAAAATAGAGTTTTCATAATTTTCCTTTGGGTTAGTAGGGGGTTATTTATTTTTTCTTTTTTCTGTCAAACTCAGTGTAATGAATAATGGTCATGTGATTTTCAGTGTCTTTATATGCATTTTCTAAGTTTGTAATATTTCTTTGGCTGTCATCAATAAAGATGATTTGCTTGTAGCTATGGCCAATGCTTTTTAAGAAAGCCTGTAGTGCTTGGCCTTTATCAGCACCACCCACTAATGCTACACCCTCTTTATAAGTGAGAGTTTTGTTTAATGGGCCCCTTTTACCTTGAACCACATACTTG
>CALLBC010000078.1 GCA_938001965.1 uncultured Bdellovibrionales bacterium
TTATTCATTGAAACTTTATATTTATTGGCGATGGCAATTAAGCTCTCCCCTTTTTTTACAATATGCATCTTGATATTATCAGCAGTGATTTTTAACTTTTGTTGAACATTTATTTTACTAGAACGCAAACCATTAGCTGCCTTTAGCTCATGCACAGAAGTACCAAAGCGCTTAGAAATCTTTTGCAAATTGTCGCCAGCTTTTACTCTATAAGTGACTACACGACTCTTCTTTTTTGCAACTGTTTTCCCTGCTGTTAACTTAATTTTTTGCCCAACATGTAACTTTTTGCTCATTCTTAAGTTGTTATACCTCAGCAACTCACTTAATGACACTTTATATCGTTTTGCTATTAGTGATAGGTTCTCACCACGAGCCACTCTATGCACCTTTTTAATTTTTCTATAATTTTTAGATGCCTTTGCAGTCACTGATTTCGCTGACGAAATACTTCGCTGATCAGCCCCTGGCCTGACTATTTTCAATCTTTTACCTACAAATAAAACTGAACGACGGCCTAAAGAGTTTGTTCTTCTTAACTTATCTACAGTAATCCCAAACTTTCTTGCTATCTTTGTTAAGTTATCCCCTTTTTTAACCTTATATCTTGTAATTTTTAAAGGCTCATAAACACGCTTTGATATGGTCGTGTAACTTTTAGTGGCAGCAATTTGAGCTTTTGCTAGCTTCCCTGATGGCACTCTAATTAGGGATGTCTTTCCTCGATAAACTGGCACTCTATGTGAGCGATATCTAGGGTTAAGATTTTGCAAATCTTTATAAGAAACATTCATTTGCTTAGCTAATGTCTTTAAATTAACCGGCCTATCCACATGCATAGATTGATAATTCTGCTCCTCTTGATAAGGAACATTGGTAAACCCATAATTAATTGGATTTTTAGCAATCAAAGTGGCTGCAATAAACTTTGGAACATACTCTCTAGTTTCTCGGTATAAACCTTTACGTCTTACTAGTGTCCAATAATCACGAGTCTCTGCTGTCATTATCTGACGCTTAACTCTATTTTCACCAGCATTATAAGCAGATAAAGCCAAGTTCCAGTCACCAAACAATGTATAAAGCCTTTTCAGGTACTTCGCAGCAGCCTCAGTTGACCTAATATAGTCTCGTCTTTCATCAACCAAATGGTTAATTGTTAATCCATAGTCTCGCCCACTACCTGGCATAAACTGCCAGTAACCAGTCGCCCCTTTAAAACTTTTTGCACGAGTATAAAAGCCCGACTCAATAACAGGGAGGTACACTAAATCTTCTGGTAAGCCCTCTTCAATTAAGATTTGCTTCATTGTTGGGATATATTTACTGGACCTAGATAAATAGCGGTTCATATGATCTCGACCACGACCCGTAAAATAATTAATCCAAACCTTCACATATTTATTTACTGGAAAGTCTAACTTCCCATATCTAGACTCACTCACCGGAGCCACACTCTCTACAGCAGTATCTTCTGCTAAAATTTCACCCATAATATCTGCATTATCAGCAGGCAATCCTTCACCATTTTGAGTGGCGTTATCAATTGTAACCCTATCTAAAGCCACTGGCTGCTCTGGCTGAACAACGGGCTGTTGCTTACTATTTAGCATGCGCTCAGCCTCTATCTCTTTTCTAGAGGTGATCGTACAAGCTGTTAAAAAAATGATTGAAGACAATAGAAACGCTTTCGTAATTTTTATGAATATGTGCATAAAGTTATTTTATGTGAATAAAGCTTTATTCACAACGAGACGAAGGAGCACTTGCACCTTCGTCGAGTTATAAAATACTCATTGATTTCAGTAACTTTTGTGTTTTCCAAAGCCCTATTAAAATCTAAGTAATGTCTTTATATTTGAAAAATCGACTTCAGCCCTAACGGAATTTTTTTCCTCATCACTGCTATTATTCAGTATTTCGCTTAACACTTGCCTTTGGAGCAGTTTCATTTGCGCTGCACTTAACTTTGGTGGAGCCATTACAATATCAGGATGATCATTAATAGAGTCTTCAACCCAGGCACTTCTTTCAAATCTAAAACCATCAGTTTTAACTTCAAACTTTGTACCATTGAAAGAGCCATAAACTTCAGCCTTATAAATCTTTCTCACTGTGCTTTGCTCTAACCTCACTTCTGCAACCATATCATTCAAGCGCTGTAAAACACCTAAACCTTCATTTAAAGGAGATACATAGTCCACTGTGATATAAACTGATAAAGTATTTTCATCTTTTTTAGTTAAATCAATTTCAGCCTTATATATTGGATGATTCCAAATAGCCTCAGATAAATCAGTATCAATAATTACAGGAAACTTATTTACACCAAGCTGAAATTGTAGAACCGAAATAAACTCATGTGGAAAAATATCTCGTACATCTGTATAGCCACTACCAATATTTAGCTGACCAAAAATAAAGTCGTTAAAAAATCCTTTGTAGTCACTTAATCGCCTATATGATAACGCAAGCAATGCCTTAAGGTGCCCTGGGTAAGCAACAACTCCATCAGTAACTTCACAATGCTCAATTTCACTAGAACCAGGGTTAGTATCAGTGACTCTAGAGTAACTAATACGGCCTTTATCAGCTGATTTTTTTAAACATAAGGTTTTATTAGGCTGCTCATCATAAATAGAAGTTAAAGCCCATAATGTACAAGCTCCACTCCAGCTAGCGTTAGGAACAAATTCTTTTTTTAAATAATCTAAAGAACTATTACCGTTTTGATCAAATATAAAATCATAAATATACAACGGCGGCTTAAACTCATAATCAGCATTAGTTTCTTTGTCACTGATCTTAATCGGACCAAACAACTCACCAGCGTGACTTGGGTACCACCAAGATGGCCAAGGCTTCTTGTCGGCTTCTAAGTTTAAAACTAAATTATCATTACCTTCTAAATCAAATGAGATTTCAGCCTTAGGTAAACGCACTTTATCATATTCAGAAAGCTCAATAACTTCTGGCTCAAGGTCTTTTAAATATGAGTTCGTGATTTCATAATCAAAAATGGCTTTTTCATCTTCAGCCATAACAGCAAATGAAAAGGTACTACAAAATATTAGAATTAAAATTACTCTTAGGTTTCTCATACTTATGAGATAATACGCATAGGTCAATTAATCCACCCCTTTTACTAGTTTTAAAATTTATACACCATCTATAAAAGCCTAAAAAAATGGCTAGCAAACTGCTAGCCATTTAAAATCATTAGCTTATAGCGAATTATCATTAAACCGCCTTGTAAAGTAAACTCAGCTTACTAGGGCTTAATATTTTCCGTCTTTCTCACTTAAACACTCGGCAGTGCTGTCATTAACTTTTTTAGTGTATAAAGCTCTTTCTTTGTCAGAAAATACGTTGTTGTAAACGTGGTCACAGAAAGTCTTAGGAGTTGGTTGGTCCATCATTAACTTACAAGTGTTAGCTTTTTGGTAAACGAAGTTAATATTCTTAGTATACTTGTAATTTGTACAGTTACTGTTTGAAGTGAAGCTTGGCTCTTTAGATTTATCAGCACCTTCAACATAAGCGTCTTTATAAAAAATACGGTCATTTTTAGATTTATCAGTACTAAACGTTGCAGTGAATTTTTTATCAGTTGGATCAACAACATGTCTGTTAATTACTAAAGTCTCAACAGTGTTCTCTTTGTAGAATCCACCTTGCTCACTGTAAGTACAGTTAATTTTTGGCTTATGAGCTCTGTCTTGCTTGTTGATAGCACCAGACTGACAAAGTGCTTTCATTTCATTCCACTCAGTAGCATCTGCAAAAGCTTGAACAGTTGCAACAGTACTTACCGTAAATAAAAAAGTAATTAATAAATGTTTCATTTTTTCTCCTTAGCTTGAGCTATGCCGAAGACATCTTTTTCTCAAGCGATATAAATTAAAAAAATTTTATTGCGAACCGCCCTATTGGACAGTGCGGAATCAAATTTTATCTTTTCATTTTAGCCACAATACTCGCGGCCAAAATGAAAAAACTTTTATCGTTCTTTCCTTTCAACAGCACTGATAATAAAGAAAGTCCCAACCGTCAAAGACACAAATGGATTAAAATTATTTTTATTTTTTGTGACTTTTTAACGACCTGTAACTCTTACAAAAGATTGAAATTTTACTACTAATTTGTGTATTTAAAACTACTATAGCCTTATGAGAACTAAACCAAGCCTTATAGGCTTAACTATATTTATTCTGTTTATATTTAGCTTTCGGGCCACTGCGTCAGAGCCATTTCTCCTTCAGGTAGATATTAGAGACATCACAAAACAGCATATTTTAGACTTTGATTTCGATAGTGAAGTTTATGTGGACCCAGCCATGCATGACCATCATAAATTTAACTGTTCTTTACTTAGCAACCAAGCCGAAGCTACATTATGTAAGCTTAATAATAAGTTTTTATATGACAACTATGACAGCTACCCAGCTAACAAAATAAAGCTCATCGACTTCCGCCCTTACAACAAAAGTGAAGAGCTCTTTTATAATTTATATGGAGCAAACAAGTTCTACAACTTGGAACGTAACACCAATATTGTAACAAGTATTATCCTAAATAGTTTTAACTCAACTGAATACAATCTCGTGGCTGTAATTTACTTTGAGTCTGAAGTTTACTTTCAAGAGTTTACAGTTAGCTACATCGACAATGACTTTATAACCACTGAAGTTAGGGAGCCCGTTCGCCTCGCAGGTGATTTTAATATTCATGCTGAAGTAGGGCTCTTTAGTGCATCCTTATTATTAACAATCAATATAAATGACTTTACCTTTGAAAAGATCATGCCCATTACTGCCCCGGGATTTAACTATGATAAAACAAGTTTGAAATCTGTAAAACTAGATAAGACATATTATATCTCTAATCATAGAAAACTATCTGGAACACATAATGATAGCTTTAAGCAAAGATTTGAGCCCGATTACTATGATGGCCTACCCTTTATTAAAATTTTAAACCGAAACAGTACTTATTTTGCCTATGGATTCCATGGAACTTTATTTTCAAGACCATTAGAAAGAGGTTTTTTATCCACTGGCTGTTACCGAATGAAGCCAAAAGATATAATTGAATTTTATTATATCTTCACAAAGCTAACTAAAAATAGAGCCACTACAGTAACACGCAAGCACCTTTCTAAACCACTCACTCACCCAATGCCCATGATCAAAAAGGTCTACTCAAAAGCTAAGTTTAGTGGCTCTGAAAAAGGCCCCGATGGACTCACCGTAATGGAAAGAGTCTACGGCGAAGATGCTCCCATAGATCAATTAGTTGGTTATTAGGTCCTATTCACTTTACTTTTAGCTTTATAATTTTTCTGCTGTGGCCCAAGATGGCTCAGGGATTTTCTTAACATCGTTGTAGTAAAACCTATATAGAATTAGATTTCTCATTATGGCCTTCACATAAAAACTAGTTTCAGCCCAAGGCAACTCATCAATCCAAATTTCATCTTCGCTTAAAGAACTATTTTTAGTTTGCAACTCTTCCAGGTCTGCTGGGCGATATTTCATCCAGCGCCTAATATTTCCTATTCCAGCGTTATAGGCAGCCAGCGACAAAGGAATATGCCCTTTAAAAGCCCTAACTAAACGCCTTAAATAACTTGTTCCAAGCCTAACATTCAGCTCTGGCTCATAAATTCTAGTTCTTAAGTTCTTTGTACTGACCCTAATGTATTTAGCAGCATCCTTTGCTGTCATAGGAACAATCTGCATAAGCCCCATTGCATTACTACCACTTAAAGCCTTAACTCTAAACGAACTTTCTTGTTTGATTAAACTTCTCACTAAGTTTACTTCAAGGTTATTTTTTTTAGCATAGTTTCTTACAAAGGAATCATACTCAACAGGAAGAGTTAATTTTGTCGTGTTCATTGTAAAATAGGAATTTGGATCTTTATTCCAAATAATATTCATACTCTTAATAGCTGTGTAATGATCAGCAGCTATACTTGAATAATAAGAATATAATACGGTTTCTATATCTCCTTTTTCAGTATCAAATAATATTTTTAACTCTTTTCTGGCTAAATAAAAAAATTGCATTTCAACAAAGTCTTTAAAATTTTCCCAAGAAACTTTTTGCGCTGGTGACCAAGCCATTTCTTTTTGTAAAACCTCATAATTTGTTGGCAATATTAACTTACCATTATTTTTAACTTGGTTGGCCATTAAGCCGTAGTAAGTCAATGGGTATTGTTTGATAAGGCGGTCACGAACAATGTTTTGTTTTGGATCTTTTAATTTCTGTAGTGCTCGCCAATGCCAGTAATTTGTTTGCAAGTTAAAGTTATTTGACTCTTTATGAACAGCTATTCCAGTAAATAGCTCTTTCACTCTTTTATAATCTTTTAGCCTATAGTTTAATAAACCCAAGCGAAACAAGGCTTCAAAATAAACCTTCGAGTTTGGTGCGCTTTTAGTGTAGCTACTGTTTAACCATTTTTTAGCCTCATCATATTTACCTAAATGCAGCTTTGACATTCCTAAGATTAACTGTGCCTCAGAGTTTGCTTCACTTTTATTAGAGGCTTCCGCGTATGCAATGGAGAGCTTATAGTTATGTCTTAAATAAAAGTTTTTAGAAAACTTATACAAGCACTCTGAATGACACTTTAAAGACTCTTTTGCAATTCGTGATTTTAAGGGAATAGACTTCACTTTTTTACGCAAAACCCTAAACATTTTACTAATAATTTTCCTTTCAGTGGTGTCTGCTACATTAAGTAGACGAACCCCTTCCTTAATAATATTGGTGTACTGGCTTTTTCTGTAATAACTATTAAACTTAGCTGTTTTTTCTTTTTTCTTGATAACAACCGCATAACTTTTATCAAAGTCGTTATACTTGGCTTTCAGTGCTGGATTGCCATTAAGAATTGTTTTAAGCCTTGTGGCATACATTTGCTCACCAGAGGTTTCATAGGCCAGTGAATAAAAATTTGCTGCCTTACTTAGCTGCTTTTCATTTTTATATCTTGAGGCCATAAAATTATAAAACTTAGCTCTTTGAGCCTTATTTAAATACTGCTCATTCTTAATAAGAAACTGTTTCTCTTCGTCAGAAACTCTATAGAATCTCTTTTGTGAAAGTCCTACTATCAAACCACCTAAATGAGAAGACAAGTAAGTCTTGTCGCCACTATATTTATTAAGTACTTTGATATGCTCAGATATTTTGTCAGAAAGTACTTTGATATGCTCAGATATTTTGTCAGAAAGTTCTTTTTTACTTTTATCTTTTTGCGGAATTTTATCTAAGCAGTTAAGGCCCATGTAAGACCACCAAACCTGCATACGTTTAGGTGTTCCCTTGGGCAAACTCATATTTTTAGAGCAAGACTTATAATTTTTATTTTCAATTCTTTTAATTTGATCAAAAAATGCCTTTTTATAACCCGTTAATTTTTGCGGCTCCCCTTCAAATGGACGCACCACATTTAGTTTTAAACTTGTAGTTACTAAAGCTCCCAAACAATTTAATGGAAGCAACAGAACTAAAATTAATTTAAGAATTTTCAATGTCAGTTTCACCCATACCAATATCAATTAGTTTTATTACTAATTGATTTACCTCTTTAACTTGTGTCTTAATATTTTTCTTACTTTTCAAATCCCCAACAACAGAGTCAGGCGCAAAACTGATAGTCTCACATTGCTTCATTTTTTTAGTAATCACCTCTGAAAGCTCTCTCTTAACACTTGGCGGAGCCATTTCTAAAAGCTTATCGAACTCATAACCTGAGCCACCAGAGTCTGAAACAGCCCCAAGACACATATAAATCATATTAGTAAGCTCGGAACCAACATCCCTCCAGTTTTCTTCTTTATTAGAAAGGCTATCTATTGATTTAAATTTGCTTTGAATTAGTTTTTGAATAGTTTTCTTTCTTTGAGTTAGTCCCATTTCTCTCAAATACAAATAAATCATAACCATAAATATTAACAAATAAATACCAAGCCACGCCCAACCATTAATTTTAAATAACTGGCTCACCTTCATGTGATCCCAATCTGGCTGAATTTGTGGTTGATACTCTTCTGGTTTAGCCGTTGCTTTTTTAGTCTCTAATGGAATTGCAGTAATTTTACTACCCGGCTTGGCTTTTAACACCTTCACGTTAAAACTATCAGACTCTAAGTCATAGTATTCAACTTTCTCAGGGTCAAATGCGCTAAACTTCATGGCTGGAATAGTTAGGTCACCCTCCTCTCTGGGAACAAGTAAAATTTTAAATTCTTTAAAACTCTTTCCACTTTTAAAAAATTTTGCTTCTGAATTTTTATCATATAACTGCAAGTTTTCTGGTAAATCTAAAGTCGGAAGATTAATTAACTTGGCATTACCCTTGCCTTCAAAGCGAAGTGTTAATGTTAAAGGTTGATTAGCTTCAATACTTTGCGTATCAATTTTAGATGACAATCTAAATTGACCGACCCCACCATTGAATGTTTCAGGTTTATTCTCAACAGGTAAGTCCATAACCTGAATAGTCAACTCTTGGCTCTTTTTAACTGACTTAACCGTCTTACCAAAACCAAACCCAGGAAGTAATATTCCGCACCTAGCCTCATAGGCATCAATGATATTGGGCCCACTATTAATTGGGAACAGGGCATAACTGGCTAGCAAAGCTCTTTTATAAGCAACACCATTTACAATTTCTCTATTGAAAGTTAATCGTGTGGCGACCTCAATATCTTCCTTCCAAAAACCATTCAGACTTGGATATTTTAAGGTATCAATATCCCTTACATCACCCCTAGTGTACAAATACCAAGAGGCAGTAACTTGTTCTCCAACATATACTTTAGCTTTATCAACCACCACTTTAATAAAGAAAGCATCTTCGGGGTTGATGGGATCACTATTTCCCAGCATTCCTGGGTTACCATGTCTTTTCAGTAATTGCGAAAATAAATCATCAAATGGGTCAGGGGTATTTCCAAACCTCCCTCTCGGCCTTTGCCCACGATTTCTAGCCTGTCTACCATTATTAACTTGATCATCAGGCTTAGCCCCGCTCCTTGCCACATCAACAACTATGGCCTTAGTTTTATATATTTTCCCGTCAACATTTACTTTTGTAACACCTAAAACAATTTTCCCAGTTTTTTTCGGTGTAAACATATAGTTGAAATGCTTAGTATTCTTAATTTGATAATCACCATTAACAAAGCTGGTACGACTTTCAGTGCTGGCCCAGGTTTTTAAAATATCAAATTTGCCTAAAATGTCTGGCAAATCTGGATTACTTATCCCAACACTATTATCTGAAGCCACAGAAATAGATACGGTGTAGGTAAAGGTATCCCCAGGATATAATTTATTACGGTCGACAGTTGCATCAACAGTTATGCTAGCAAATGCTTGTGCCGTAAAAATAAAAAATGCAAAAATTAGTATTAAATTACCAATCTTTAGCGCGGGACTTCTCTTTAACACCTTTATTATACTCCTTTTCTCGTATCTTTTGTTCTTGATTTTTTAACTCTTCAAGTATTTTTTCTACATTCTTTTTAGATAAATTTTGTGACTTATACTCACTATTTTTTGGGTTCTTTTTAATTGGACCTTTTGGATCTTGCCCACCTTTGCCTTCATTGTCCTTTTTTTCGCCGCCACCTTTGCCGCCGCCCTGTTGCTGTTGCATTAATAACTCAATATTAGTTTTAACCTCTATTGATTCTGGATTAATCTCCAAAGCCGATTGATATTCCTTGAGAGCTAAAGGTATTTTTTTATCTTGAGCTAACAGTCTTGCTTTATTGTATCTCGCTATAAACTCTAAACTAGGATTACCTTTAGCCACCTTCTCGGCCATGTTATATGCTTTTAACGAGTTTTCTTTATCACCAGCTAATTCAAATGATAATCCAAGGTTCATACGAACCTCAGCCAATTCGTCACTTTTCATTATGGACTGTAAGAATTTTTTATGAGCTTGATCTACAATACTTTCATCAACATCTTGCCCATTTTCTTCTTGGTCTTTTTTATCTTGCCCAGGCAAAAACTCACCTGGCTTAAGCTCCTTAACATTTACATCACTTTTATTATCTCCGGAGTCATTCGGTGGCTCTTCTAATTTTGGAGCTCCATCAAAAAGTAAACTTAGAAGTTTTTGAAAAGTACTTTTCTTTTCAAATTTTTCTAAAGTCTCAATATTCTTATCAACTCTGTCAGCAGATTGGTCAACTTGCTGCTTCAAACCTTCAATACCACTACTTTTAGCCGATTTACGATTTTTTAAAGCTGAGTCTATGAGTTCAACAGCTTCATTATTTAATTTAATAGCATCAGGATCAGTGGCATTCACATGCACACTAACAAAAGTAATAATAATTATTATTAAATAATTAATTTTTATTAACTTCAAATCGCCCTCGCCAAATTCTTCCAATTTTTTTACGTTCACTTATTAAAACTTCAAATAGCGCTATTAATAATGCTATTATTAAAAATATTTGAAAATTTTCATCATATTGAGTTAAGTCTGCTGTTTCAAACTCAGTTTGCTCCAAATTTTTTAAGTCTTGAATTAAAGCTTCGATGGCACCATTGCCATAATCAACTGGATAGAAACTACCTCCACCCTTCTCAGCTAATTCTTTCAGCACAGTCCCTTTAGTCTTAGTAACAACTACATTACCAGATTTATCTTTATAAAAAGTCTTTGTATTACCGTACCTATCTTTAATTGGAATTTTCCCACCCTCTTCGGTTCCAAACCCAAGGCTAAAAATATGAATTCCTTGCTCCACCAAGTCCTCTGCAGCTTTAATTGCACCCGGCTCATTATCTTCACCATCAGACACAATAATAATAGCACGAGTTACTACACTATCATCAGACTCCACACCACCTCGATTAAATGCTTCTTGTGCTGCAAGTAGTGCTGATTTAAACTCAGTTCCTTGTGTACTTACAGCGTCTATAGATAAAGAGTCCAAGTACATATTGATGGCCGACTTATCAGTGGTCATTGGTGAAAGTAAAATTCCGGTTCCAGCAAAGGCTAAAATACCCACTTTGTTTGATCCACTTTTTTTAATAAACCTTTCCACTTCTTTTTTGGCCATTTCAAGCCTTGATGGCCTAATATCTTCAGCCATCATACTTCTTGAAACATCAAAGAGTATCATCAACTCAATACCTTCACTCTTGATATTAGATTTTTTTTCACCAGACTGTGGCCTAGCCAAGGCAATTACAAAAAATATTAATGCCAATGCTCTTAATATTAGTTTTAATTTTTTCCCTTTAAAGGATGCATTTTGAGTTAAAAAACTAAAAGTTTTTTCACCGAGAACCTTTTTAAACTTGGCAGTCTTTCTATTCAGATAAAAAGATACAAGGAAAAAGAAAATTATTAATATCCAAATATAATTTAAATAAGCCGGATGGGCGAACTTAGCTATCATTATGGAAACCTCCTTACAAGAAAGGTTTCAATAATTACAGAGCTTAAGTACAAGAAAAATGCTATCCATAAAAATTTAGCAAAATGCTCTGTGTACCTAGTAAAGGAATTAGTTTCAATTTTGGTTTTCTCTAGTGAGTTAATATCACTGAAAACATTCTTTAAGGCCTCTGAAGTGGTAGCCCTATAGAATTTCCCATCTGTTTCTGTTGCTAAACGAGTTAAAAGCTCTTCATTCACTTTACTATGCATTGGGCGATAACGCTTTATCTTTCTCCCGCCGGGTGCGTTTATATAATAAGGGAGTTGAGCTTGCCCATCCACACCCATACCAATGGAGTAAATTTTTACGCCGTACCCCTTAGCAATATCCAAGGCCGTGATTGGATCAATTGTTCCACTATTATTTTCACCATCAGTTAAAAATATAATTACTCTACTATCAGCAGTAGAGTCTTTAATTCTAGCTACTGAATTAGCTAAGGCCACACCAATTGCCGTTCCCATTTTTATATTTCTGGTGGTCTCTACTTCTGACAAACTTTTTTTAAGTAACGCATAATCTAATGTAAGAGGTACTCGCGTATAGGATTCACCTGAGAAAACAACCAAACCAATTTTATCTGAGCTTCTGCCATCAATAAACTTTCTGATGGTTTCCTTTGAGGTTTCAAGTCGATTGGTGGGCTTCATATCCTCAATTAACATACTATCAGATACATCAAGAGCAATAATTATATCAATACCTTCCACATTTTTTTTAATCTTTGTATCTGACTCTTGTGGTCTCGCCAAAGCCAAAACGGCTAAGACCAAAGCCAGCATTCTTAAAATTAAAGGAAGTTTAGATAAATAAGCTCTCACCCCTTTTGGCACTTTCTTAACATTATCAATATTACTATAAACTAGACTAGCTGTTTTAGATTTTCTCTGAAAATAATAAAGAAGTGCAACAGCAGCAATTAAAAACAAGAATAAGAAAGCCCAAGTAGAGTGCCAACGCATTAATTCACTCTCCTGTTTTCAGTTTGTTTTTTGATCTGCTCAATAAATTCTTGGCAAATCTTTTCCATTTGTGAAATGTCATTCATATTTAAGGCATTGGCTGAGTTACCTTTTTTAAACTCGGCTAATATTCTTTTAAGTTTACCATTAAGCTTGGGATTCCAATACTTTTGCCACTTCTTTTTAACTTTACTTAATATTTTATTATTACTTAAAGCATATGCTGGTACTTCGAACTGTCTAACCAGATAAAGTTTAAACTTTTCCTCTAATGCAACCCAATACTCTTTCATTAATACAAGGCTTAAAGGTTGATCGCTCTCTGTTTTATAATGGCTATGGAGCCCTCTAATATCTTTATAGAATTGGTTGACAGGGCCTAAAGCCGTTGCATGTGACTTCATTTCCTTAACTTGTTTTTGCCATTTTAAAAAGAAGAAGACTTTCAGAGCAATTAAACTGAGCACAGTGGCTACAATTGCAATAATACTCAACCAATAGAACCAAGGCATACCTAGGGTCAATGGTGCTGTTGGGCCAAACCCGTTCTTGTTTTGCTGTGTAAGTACTGAGGACACTTCCCAGTTCATTTTATTAACTGCAATTTCTTTTTTATCAGCACCAACTAATTTAAAAGCTATGTCTTTATATTTTCCAGGCTTATATGAAGTAACTACAAAGTCGCCGCTATCATCATCAATATTCTTAGTTTCCAATATAAATAAGGCATAATCTTTATTTGGGTCCTCTGGCTTTTTTTCTTCAGGCTTGTCACCTGGTTCTTGTTCAGGCTTTTTGGGAACTTCAATAATTATTTTAACCGGCTCTTTTAGCTGCTCTGTGGACTCACCTCTACAACTAAGAGTGTGTTTATGCCCAACTGTCCACGGTGTATCTTTAGTTACCGTTGGCACTTCACAGGTCCACATAACTTTTGCTGGAGTTTCCACATCCTCCTGCTGGTTATCTTTTTTAGCCTCTTCACTCACCCTCGGTTTCTCCTTTTAAAGAAACCTATTAAAGGTCCGGCGATATCATTTTGATCAATCACCTCTATGCAATCCACTTGAGCTTTTTTAAGCATGCTATTTCTTTTCAGTTCATTTTCTAACTGCACTTCTTTTAACTTTTTTTGAAATAATAACGAAGAAGTATCAATCAAACACCTCTCCCCTGTTTCAGCATCTTCAAACTCTATTAAACCTAATGATGGAATTTTTTCTTCAAACTGATCTTTAATACATACGGCAACGGTATCATGCTTTTTACCAATCATTCGTAATGGCTTATCAAAATTTAAATCACCCATAAAATCACTAAAGATAAATACATTGGCACGTTTTTTTAGAACACCTTGCAAGTACTCAACTGCACTGGCAATATTGGTTTTTTTAGATTTAGGTTTAAAGTAGTAAAGATCACGTAAAATCCTCAATACATGCCCTCGCCCTTTTTTGGGAGGAACAAAATGCTCCACTTGATCGGAAAACAAAAGCAATCCAACTGGATCATTATTTTTTGCAGCACTAAAGCTAATTAAGGCCGAAAGATGAGCCATAATTTCACCCTTAAAATATTGACCTGTACCAAAGTCTGTAGAACCACTAACGTCTACACATAACATTAAAGTTAATTCTCGCTCTTCCTCAAAAACTTTAATATAGGGCTTACCCGCTCGAGCCGTCACTGGCCAAGAAATTGACCTCACATCATCACCTGGCACATACTCACGAAACTCAGAAAAAGTCATACCCTGGCCCTTAAAGGCAGAGTGATACTCACCCGAGAAAGTATTATTAACTAACTTTCTAGTTGCTATTTCTAGCAGTTTAACTTTTTTTAGTATCTCAGGAGGTAACGACAAGGCTACGACACCTCAATAGCATTTAATATATCTTTAATAATTTCTTCACTGTTAATGTTTTCAGCTTCAGCCTCATAAGTAAGTACTAATCTGTGACGAAGAACATGATAAGCTATAGCTTTAACATCATCAGCAGTCACATAACCACGCCCTCTAATAAATGCATGAGCCTTAGAAGCTTTTGTTAAGTTAATTGTTGCTCTTGGTGAACCACCAACACTCATTAGTGTTTCCAAGTTGCCTAACCCGTAATCAGCCGGTTTTCTAGTGGCCATAACAATGTCAACTATGTAGTTTTTAATTTTATCGTCCACATAGAGTTTATCAACTAAGTTTCTAACCTTTACTAACTCATCCCTAGATATAACCTCTTCAATTTCTGGTAAAGTATCCACAGACATTTTATTTAATATTTCTAACTCATCTTTTTTATCAGGATAGGTCACCATTAGCTTAAACATAAAACGATCTAACTGTGCTTCTGGCAAAGGGTATGTTCCTTCTTGCTCCAGTGGGTTTTGTGTGGCCAAAACCAAAAATGGTCTCTCGAGTTTATAAGTTGTATCACCAATAGTTACTTGCTTCTCCGCCATAGCCTCAAGCAAGGCACTTTGCACTTTTGCAGGAGCACGGTTAATCTCATCGGCCAAAACAATATTAGTAAATACAGGACCTTTTTTAGGAGTAAATTCTCCTGTCTTTGGGTTAAATACTAAGGTACCGATTAAATCAGTAGGAAGTAAATCAGGCGTAAACTGAACTCTTTGGAAGTTTAATGAAACTGATTTTGAAACTGCAGATATGGTTAAGGTTTTTGCCAACCCTGGAACCCCTTCTAAAAGAACATGTCCACCGGTAAGCAGCCCCATTAAAATTCCTTCCAACATTTCAGTTTGCCCAACAATATGCTTGGAAACTTCTTTTAAAGTTTTATCAACAAACTTACTTTCAATTTTCACTGCTTCATTTAAGGCCATTAAATCAATATCTGCCATAATTCTCCCGAAATATTCTTTGTTTTATTTTGTACAAATTAAGTACTCTATTAGACTGTATATTCTACTGTAATGAGAAATTCTGGCAACCTTTTCGGGGTTTGGGGTCGAGTGCTATAACGACTTTGTCAGAGGAATGTTATGGCAAAGATGGCCCTAGGAAATTTTTTATATTTACAGTCTCAATTCCTTAAGATGAACTTGTGATTCTAGTATTTGTTATGTTACAAATTATTTATGAAGTCGCTAGGACGAGCCACCATAGGGCTAATAATAACATACCTTATTGTTTCAGGTTTATTTTATCTTCTGCTTGGCCCTGTGGCTGCAGTCGCAGCCTGTCTATTGTTGCTGGGCGTTATTACCTATTCTCATATGTTTTTTGAAAAAAAACTGACCAAATATTTTAAGCTCGAAGAGTTACCTGCTCAAAACCCATACACCTTTTTAAATTCTGTACAAAAATACTGCAATCTCGCCAAAATCAACTTACCTTCAATTTATACTAGTAAACAGAATTACGACCAGGCATTCACTTTTGGCTCTAGTTACAACAAGCAATCCATTGTTATTTTTTCTCAACTCCTAGATAAGCTCAGCCCAAAAGAACTGGACACCTTAGCTGCTTTGCTCGTGGCCCAGGTTAATAATAAAAGCTCCATTAGCAATACTATTTCAAGTTTGTTTATAAGCTTTATTTTCTTTGCCACTCAAAGCCTTGATGAATTGTTTAGGTTTTTAACGGGAGTTAAGGAATCGCCACTAAAGCGCCGAGCTAACTTAATTACCTACTTAAACTCACCAATTATATACAGCTACCTGTGCTTATTTCACCCTCCAAGCCAATTGTATAAAGCTGATAAGTTGGCCTCTGAGTGGACTGGAAACAAACAAAATATAACTCGATTACTTTTAAAGCTTCACACTTACAGTCTAAAGCAGACAACACCACCGCCTCTTAAATACAGTCATTTATTTCTAACCAGCCCCTTGACACCACTTGATTGGACAACATATTTAATTTGGCAACCGAATGTAAAAAAACGAACGCTTAAACTGGTCGGTCACTACCCGGCTTAAAAGGAACATTATGAGCACAGAAGGAATTATGGCAAACTTTTCGACCTTTGTTTTATCAGTGGGTCATTCAGCAAAAATTGGTCTCGGGTTAATTGAAAACCCTGAATCAAAAAAAACAGAAAAAAACTTAAGCCTAGCTCAATATAATATTGATTTATTAAGTCTCTTAAAAGACAAAACTAAAAACAATTTAACTGCTGAAGAAGATCAACTATTAAACCAAATTATTACAGACTTACAAATGAAGTTTGTTCAAATTAAATAAAACTAAAGATAACTAAACTTAGTTAAAAAAAGTGAGGTGCAAAATGAAAACTATTTTCTATTCTCTTTTTCTATTCATACTTTTTTCTAATCCAGCTGTAGCTTTAGAAAAATTAAAACCTGGACAGGCCATGCCCCATGACCTGTTTATAAATTTGGCTAAACAAATTAACCCTACAGTTGTTAATATTTCTACCGCACAAGAGATCAAAAGAAGGCCCAGGCCCCGCGGCGGAAGTGATCACCCTTATTATGATTTATTTGAACTTTTTTTAAATCAAGGTGGAGGCTTTGGTGGTCCGTCGAGACAACGACCAGGTGGCGGTCTTGGAACTGGGTTTATCATCAGTAAAGATGGGTTAATTATTACCAATAATCATGTTATCGCTAATGCAGATATTATTAATGTTCAACTCTCTGGCGACAAAAAGAAATATGAAGCAGAGGTCATCGGACGCGATAAGCGAACTGATATTGCCTTAATTAAAATTAATACTAAATTCTCTTTACCCACTGCCAAACTGGGCACAAGCTCAAGTTTACAAGTGGGAGAGTGGGTGGCCGCTTTTGGTAACCCATATGGACATGCTCACTCTATGAGTAAGGGCATTGTCTCTGCCATTGGCCGACAAATTGATGAGCTGAACCGCCTTCCGTTTATCCAAACAGACGCCAGCATTAACCCAGGTAACTCAGGTGGCCCCCTTGTAAATACGGCCGGCGAAGTGATTGGTGTCAACACAGCCATTGATGCCCGAGCACAAGGAATTGGCTTTGCTATCCCAGTGGACGATGTTCGCAGAATTGTTGAACAGCTTGAACAGCATGGTGGCATTAAAAGAGGGTTTCTTGGAGTTTCACTGGCAGATGTTAATAATCAACAAGCGGCGGACTTTGGCCTACCAGGAAGTAATGGGGCAATGATCGCGCGTGTTTCTAGAAACAGTCCTGCAAAAAGAGCTGGCTTAAAAGAGTATGACTTCATCACACACTACAACGGCCAAAAAGTTCGCGACACAAGTGAACTTATTAATAAGGTAGGCGACACCCTAGCCGGGAAAAAAGCCAAACTAAAAATTATCCGTAACGGAAAAACTAAAACAATCACTGTTAAACTTGGTCAGCACCCTGACAGCAAAATAACAACCAAGAAACCTAAAAGCCGAACATACAGTGGCCAAAAGGCTCCTTATGATTTGGGGTTTTACATAAAAAACTACTCAAAAAGTGTGGCAAGAGAGTTTAACCTTGCTCCCCTTAGGAATTCTCGTCCAGTTATTATTGAAGTAAAACCAGGCACCCAAGCAAGTAAAGCCGGGCTATACCCTGGTGATGTCATACTAGACGTAAATAAATCACCCGTTTATAAATCAACAGATGTAATAAAAAAATTAAAGAAAAATAAAATTAACATTTTAAGAGTTCTTCGTTACGACGAAGTAGCGCTAATTTATATTAGTGCCGATAATTAAATTAAA
>CALLBC010000079.1 GCA_938001965.1 uncultured Bdellovibrionales bacterium
ATTTTTTTCATTTATAATTTTTAATACCGTATCACGCGCCTCTGCACCTAAATCAGAAATTTCTTCAAAGCTGTTTTCATCTAACATTTCAAGCTGCATTGATAAACGAACAAAACGTCTCGGTGACCCTTTTAAATTGGCATTAAATGGAACTAATGTGTAATAATGCCTTTCATCCGTTTCATTCTTTTGCACCTCTTGCCATTGCTTCATTAAAACTTCTTCTTTAACAATTTTTTCTGGAGGGAACGACCCTAAATAGGCCAGCGTAAGACCAGCTGCAATAGCAATTACATTAAAAAGAGCAAAGATCATCAGTAACTTAGATGATTTTTTTGGTTCTTCTTCTAACTCTAAATCTGCCATAGTCATTCCTTACATATAGCTATCGGTCTAGTGACGAAAGTCTTAAGAGTTTAAGAGATAAAAATATGGTTTTGCCTCAGTTTAAGGCGTTCGCAGCGCATCATTATCAAATTAATACAGGACTATTGAGGCGGTAAATTACCATAAGATGAAATGCTCTTGATATCGCATAGAGGGACTACGCGCTATAAAGACCATATTTTCTTGTATCACCCTAACGTAAGCTTCGCTTACTACGGAGATGACATGCTCTTGATATCGCATAGTCCAATAGGGACTACGCGCTATAAAGACCATATTTTCTTGTATCACCCTAACGTAAGCTTCGCTTACTACGGGTTAACTTAATTTATTGACATTTTTGGCTAATTTAAATGAAATGGGCTATGAGAAATTTTTTATTAATTATTTGCCTATTCTCACAATTTGCATTGGCTGACACGTCTAAAGATCCTAAGCCTATCCCACCACCAAATGGCTTAGTGCCATCAGCCTTAATTCTCACTGGCAATGACAATTACTATTCAAGCACTACAATAATTGCTGATAAATCGAGAAGGACATTAAGTGTTTGGAAAAATACTGGTGGAAACGTTGAACTGCTTGCTTATCACCCAATGGATCACGGCAAAAAAAACGGTAATAAATTTAAACAAGGTGATCTAAGAACCCCTGAAGGCATTTACTTTATTCAAGATAAAAAGTTTGCTAAAGAGCTTGAGTACAACGAATACGGAGTTATGGCCTTTACACTGAACTACCCTAATCACTTTGACCATATGAAACGTAAAACTGGTGGTGGAATTTGGCTACACTCTATACCACCCCATAAAACATTAAAACGAGGCTCAAGGGGTTGCTTAGTACTTAGGGAACAACAAATCAAAGAAGTAGATAAACAAATTTCACTTGATTTAAAAACTCCAGTGCTTATCTTTGAAAAAGTTGAGTACATTAACCCAACAGAGCTTACTGCTAACCGCGCCAAAATAAAAAATTGGTTAAATAAGTGGAAAACTTCTTGGCAGTCTAAAAACTTAAATAAGTATATGGATTACTATTCAAATAGTTTTTATGCCCAAAAGAAAAATAAAAAAGCCTGGAGAAAGTACAAAAAATCTATTAATCGCTCGGTAGCTAGTTTTTCAGTGGATATAAAAAATCCTGTTATTTATAAAAACAAAGACCAATTCATAATACGCTTTTTACAGTCATATAACTCTGACAAACTTTCTGATTTTGGTGAAAAAGTCCTATATGTACGAATGGAAAAAAATACCCTAAGAATTGTAAATGAGTCATGGACTGCCGAAAGAAAAAAGGTTTTAGGCTCTCTTACACTATAACTTTAAATGATACTCTCCAAAAGCCGAATCAAACTTATTATTAGACTAATTGTTTACAGTTCCATCGTAATTTTTATTTTAATATATTTCGTAAGGTTTTCTCTATACCCTTCTTTTGCTGCCAACCGTAATAAATTACCTGAAGTTACGCCAAAACCATTTAATGATTTATTTTTAAAAAATGAAAACACTGGCGATCAAATACATGCCTGGTACTCCATAAAAGATAAGCTAATTCCAACAGTTATTTATTTTCACGGAAATGGTGAGAACATTGCCGGCATGAATAAATCAGGACAACTTCATGAGTTTGCCCATTTACTAAATAGTAATTTTATTGTTTTTGACTACCCTTCATATGGGAAAAGCAGTGGCTCCCCAAACGAAAAATATGTTGTTGATTCAGCAAAACAAATAGTCAATTGGGTGAAAACTAATTACCCAGACTCACCTATTATTATTTGGGGAAGGTCTCTTGGCGCTGGTGTTGCATCGCAGATTATTCAACTAGAAAATAAAAATATTGAACGTTTTGTTCTTGTATCACCTTGGTATAACTTTTATGAGCTCGGCCATCATCACGCGCCAATCCTAGCTAAAATTTTACCCTCATTTATAGTTAATCAAAATATATATAACTCAAACATAGCTCTGTCAGAAAATAAAAAGCCTGGCCTAATAATAATAGCTGAAAAAGATAAAATTATTCCTGCCCGTTTCAGTCAAAAATTAATCGATGAGCTCAATGACCCCAATATTAAGTCTATAACGATTAAAAATGTTGGCCATAATGGAATATACATAGAAGAAGCTTTAAAACATATTTTAAGTTTTCTTAGTGAATAAAAAAAGCCCACTAATCAATAGCAGGCTTTTATAATAAAAATGTAAAATATATTTAGTTGTTGTTAGAACCAAATGGGTTTGAGTTAGGGTTAAAGCTACCCATCATTGAATCAGTAGTCGTTGCCTCTGCTATTTCGTTAGCTTGAGTGGCTTCAACAGCTTCTTCCGCTTCAGGCTCGTCAATATTTACTTGTGTAGCATTATCTGCACAATCCTGAAGACTATTAATATTAGATTTAATATCGTCCTCACTAATTAACTTAGTTCCTAAGTTAATATCTTGCATACGAACGTCAAATTTTAGGTTATCAAATTCTTTTTTTAAACTCATATTCTCGGTCTCCAATTAATTCCAATACTTTGGCTCTTGAGGTGGATTGTCGTTATCTACCACTAATTTAAGTTTGCGTCCATGCCTAGTGGTCTTTTTTCTCAGTCGCTGCCCTTTAAAGTTAATCCAATAGTATAAAAACACAAAACCAACTAGGGCTCCACCAACATGAGCTAAGTTAGCGACTTCACTACTAAATCCAGTACTTAACAATGTTAAAAGCTCAATAGCTCCTAAGATCATGACAAAATATTTGGCCTTCATCGGGATAACCATGAAAAAATAAATAATCCTTTCCCCAAAGATCATCCCATAAGCCAAGAATAAGCCATATATGGCTCCAGAAGCTCCCACCACTGGGCTAAACAAGGGCATCCCATCTTTGGTGATCAGGTAGTAAGCGCCCATAACAAGGGTATACAGTATCCCTGCACCCACTCCACAGATCATATAATAGATTAAGAAAAAACGACTTCCCCAGCGTTGCTCAAGCTCCGAACCCAACCACCAAAGCATAAGCATATTAAACAGCACATGAAAGATACTATTAGAATGGAAAAACATATAAGTAACGAATTGCCACAACCAAAACTTACTATAAACTGTGATCGGCTGTAGCCCAAACCACAAAAACAAGTGATCCTTATCCATAAAGAACTGCTGAACCACTAAAACACCAATAACCCATATGGCAAGGTTAGCAATTAGAAGCTTTTTAACCATTGGGCTCAATGTTGGTACTTGAAACTGTATTTGCTTATTACTCATTAACTTCTCATTTCATAGGTTGGCTAATTTCAAGCAACACTCCGCCTGTGGATTTTGGATGAACAAAAGCCACCAACATATTATGGGCACCTTTTTTGGGTTCATCATTAATCAAACGAACATTTGCTTGCTTTAAATTATCTAACACTTGAGCAATATCATCAACCCGTAAACAAATATGATGAATACCTGGCCCGCGCTTATCTAAGAATTTTTGAATAGGCCCATCACCCGCAAGTGGCTCAAGAAGCTCTAAGCGCGAATTGTTTTGAAGTTCAAGCATGGCTACCTTTACACCCTCAGACTCAACGTCCTCAAAATGAATATTTTGCAGGCCCATCGCTTTATAAAAAACTAGACTTTCTTCGATAGAGTTCACTGCTATTCCAACATGGTCAAAGCTAAACTCACCTATATTTTTAGTTATATTTTCCATAATTAAATCACTCACCCTCATAATTGATCAAAATACTTTTTATAATTGGTATATGTTTGTTCTAAATCTTCAGGAATTAATTTAGTTTCTGCTATCAACGGAAAGAAATTAGTATCACCACTCCAACGAGGAATAATATGCCAATGTAAATGATTGGGAATTCCAGCCCCGGCCACTTTTCCGTGGTTCATACCAATATTTAAGCCTTCACACTTGTATATTTTTTTAGCCGCCTTAACAGACTCTCTTAATAGTTCATTAAGATCACTGTATTCTTCATCAGATAATTCAGTGACGTCACCAATATGCTTTTGTGGAAGAACCAACACATGCCCTGAATTATAAGGGTACTTATTTAAAACTAACATTGCGGATTTACTTTTATAAACCACCAAACTATCTACGCTTGGTCCACTATTATTGGCTGAGCAAAAAACACACTCGGTATCTTTTGGTTTAACCACTCGCCTTAAATACTTTAAGCGCTCAGGACTAGAGATATAATCCCGTTCCTGTGGCCAAATATTATCTAAGTTAACTTTTGTATCAGACATAACTAGTTCAATACTCCAGGCATTATAGCCAAGGGCTTACCAATCAATTCAAGGGCTTGGGTAAATGGCTTAGTTTCGGCAAATGGCAATTTCATTTCACCTAATAACTCAAACATATCTGGTCTTTTTTTAGCTGGTGTAAAAACTTCTGGCTTATCTCCCAGGCCAGCAAGCTTGCCAACTTCTTTTAATGCGTCAGTATAGGTTCCTACTTTATCAGCAAAACCTAACTCCACTGCTGTGGCCCCGGTAAATATTCTGCCGTCAGCGTACTTCTCAACAATGTAGTCAGCAATTTTTCTGTTAGCTAAAATTGCTTTTACAAACTGCCCTTGAACTTCATCAATCATAGATTGAAAGTACTCACGCTCTTGCTCAGTCATTGGACGGTTTTGCGCTCCAGCATCTTTAAAGGCTCCCGAAGTTATTGAATAGGTTTTTACTTTGGCCCAGTCATAAAGTTTTGAAAGGTCAGCAAACTGCATGATCACACCAATTGAACCCATTAGAGTTCCTGGGTTAGTTACAATTTTAGTGGCCGCTGAAGCCACATAATAACCACCACTGGCAGCCATAGCATTACAAGTGACAACCACAGGCTTTTTTAAAACTGTTTTAATATACATTATTTCAGAATAAATTTCTTGGCTTGGACCAACCACACCACCGGGTGAGTTTACCTGAATTAATACACCTTTAATGTTATCTTCTTTAGCATATTTACGAAGTGGCTCTAGTATGTTTTTGCCATCTATAATTACACCATCTAAAGTTAAGTTTAAGATGGAATCCTTGCTTAATGTTTTAAATCCAGGGTTTGCTCCACCAAACTGAGAAGACATGGCTCCAATAGAGATCAAAACAAAAATAAAAAATATAGCGGCACAAACTGTAACAAAACCTTTTAAAAAACCCATAATTACCCTTTTCATATGTAAACAAATGCGATGAGATATACTATGATATTTTAAAGAACATATGAATATAAAATGTATTTTTTTAATCTTAAGTGGCTCGGTGACACTTCTCGTCGTATTAAATCCCCAACTTTCATCTCACATATTAATCTATTTTTTAAATTCCTGACTTATGAGCCCATTGCTAAACTCCCATCCCCTCTCTCTGTGCCAATAATGATCTAAAGTATAGTTTCAAGCATAATTAGCTCTTTTTATTGAGAATCATAGATATTGCCTTAAAATATATATACACACTTTTATTGATACCAAGCAAACAAAGGTAAATGATGTTCAAAAAAATTTTTGCAATTTTACTTCTTATTTTTTGTTACCAAAACTGTGGTGAATTTAGATCTTCAAGTTATGAATCTACTACCAACGAATTTAGTAGCGCCCCTCTCATTGAAAAAAATTGTACTGATACAACAGGTAATTTACCAAAAATTGAACTGTCAATTCTCAATAAAGACGAATATAACAATACAGTTAATGACTTATTTGGAGTTAAAACAAACCCTGCTGATAATTTACCAACACCAGTTACTGGACACTATGATACTAACAACTCAAAAGTAAAATTTAACCTTGAGCAGATTGAACTCTATCATAAATTATCAACACAAGTCTCTGCAGAGGCCCTAAGAATTAATCCAAACCTATTCAACTGCACAAGTAACTTGAGTGAAAAAAATTGTGCTGATTTTCAAATTAAAAAACTGGGTAAAAAAGTTTTTAGAAAAGAATTAGCAAACTCTGAACACAGTGGTCTCTTAAAACTATATGAAGATGGGCGCAATAAAAATAATGAGTCTCATAAAGAGGCCATGGCAAATGTCCTAACCGCTTTACTCACTGCTCCCCAGTTTTTATATAAAATTGTAACATCAAAAAGTAATAGTAACTTAGACCGCTTAGACTCTTTTGAGTTGGCAACACGCCTATCTTATTTTATTTGGAGCTCAACTCCAGATGACAGATTACTTGATTTAGCAACAAGTGGTGAGCTTAAAAAAGCTGAGACCTTAAGTAACGAGGTTAAACGTATGCTTAAGGATACAAGAAGTAAATCTTTGGCAAAACGATTTTTTTATCAGTGGCTTGAGATGGATAAATTTGAAGATTTGTTCTTTGACCAGGCAACTCAACCCTTATTTACTGCAAGATTAAAATCTGACTTAATGAAAGAAACTCTAACCTTTTTTGAGAAGCTCATCGAAAACAATGCTCCAGTCAGAGATATCATCTTAGCTAATTACTCCTACTTAAACTCTAACTTAACTAAGCACTATAAAATAAACGATCATGGCAGCAATAGCTTTATTAAAACAGCTTTATCAAAGGATCGAAAAGGAGTTATTTCACATGGCTCGTTACTTGCTAAAACTTCTCATGCCAAAGAGACATCTATAATTCTTCGTGGTGTTATGGTTTTAAATGAATTTTTATGTCAAAACATTCCGCCCCCACCAGATACCCCCATGGATGAAAACCCTGATGTTGTGGACACTAAAGTTGGTCGAGCCGAGCACCGCGCAAGTGTTAGAGAGTGCTCAATTTGCCATAAGTCTATTGACCCTATTGGTTTTGGCTTAGAGTCTTATAGTCAACTTGGTGTTTTTAGAACCTCTGAGAACAACAAGCCCATTACTACCATTGGTAAACTAAGGGATGGTTCTAGCTTCTCAACAATTTCAGAACTTTCAGAATCTATTGCTGCTAACAAATACTTTTCTAAATGTTTCTCTAAAAATTTAACTGCATATGCAATTGGTCGCGACATTAATAACTTTGACAGGTGCTTCATCGATAATTCCTCAATCATCATTGAACAAAACAAAGGTATTTCTGAGCTTATTATTCAGATAGTACAAAGCCCTTTATTTCAAACAAGGACAAAGTAATGGCTAAAAAATTAGAAATAAACCGAAGATTAATTCTAAAAGGTGCTGGATTCTCGGTAGCATTACCATTTTTAGAAGCCATGCTCCCATTTAGCAGGCCCAGCTTAGCTGCCGATGCTACCACTCCAAGATATTTAAACTTTTTTATGCCCAATGGTTGTATCGTTGGTGATTGGAAGCCGGGACAAGCGTGGCTAAGCCCACTCAATAGCTTAAATGGTAAATATTCAGTGATTCAAGGACTTCAAAATGACGTAATTGCAGAAAAAACAACTGGAGAACACTGTCATGGAGTTAGCTCTTTTTTAACTGGCAAGCCACTCCGATCTGGTAATAATATTTTTAATGCAAAATCAGCCGATCAATACATTGCAGACTACCTATATAACAAAACTAAACAGTCAGGTAAAAGAATTTTAAATATTGCAAGACAAGGCCAAGGAAGCAACGAAGATGGCTTTAGTGGAGTCTATACAGGAAGTTTATCTTGGCAAAGTGCAAATAGTGTTGCTCAAAAGTACACAAGCACAAGTGCTGCATTTAATTTTTTATTTGATGGTGTTCCTAGAGGAGAGCAAAGAGGCGAAGATAAAAAAATAACAAATATTGAAAAAGAAAAAATAAAAACTGCTAGTCTAAGTCGCCTAGACTTCATAAAAGATTCACTAGTAAATTTAAAAAAGAATTTAAGTCATACCGATAAAATCAGAATGGATGAATACGAATCTTCTATTCGTGATTTAGAAAGAAAAATTGCTAATACACCGACAGATGAGGTTATTCCTGGTGATATTATTAGAAACTGCCCTGCTGGAGCCAGCCCTCCATCTTCAAATAATGATTTAACCAGCTACACAAAAGTAATGATGGACATTATTGCTTTAGCACTTCAATGTAACCAAACTCAAGTTGTTACATATTTAATGTACCCTTCGTTTAAAGGTGGGTCTGAAAACTATGGTGGTAGATCTTTAGGGCATCATAATTTATCTCATTACCAAAATGAAAGTAACAAAAGGGATCTAAGACATATTTATAAATGGTATATTGGCAATATTGCTTATTTAATGAATAAACTGGATAGCGTCCAAGAGGCAGGTGGCTCTATTTTAGATAATAGTTTTTTAATATTTGGTGCTGGTCTCGGTGATGGCTCTTTATTAAGAAGTTTAGGTGGACATAGAATGATTGAATTACCAATTTTACTTGCCGGTGGTGGTGCTGGAACTTTAACGCCAAATAAACATTATAAGTTTCAAGGAGAAAGTCTCGGCAACTTTCACTATACATGCATGAAAAAAATAGGCTTAACAGCTAGTAATTTTAATGGATATCAAAAAACACTAAACTTCTAATAATTTTATAATGTTAACAATAAAAAAAGGAACCTAAAAGGTTCCTTTTTTAAACTTAAATTGTAATAGTTTTTAGCTTTCAGATGAACCTTCACCCTCAGCTTTATTAGCAGCAAATGCAGCTCCAAAAACATCACCTAAGCTAGTTTTTGAAGTTGAAGTGGCTTTTTTGATGTAATCATCAACGTCAACTTTTTGCTCACGTAATGTTACAATCTTAGCACTTAAACTAATCTTACGAGCATCTTTATCAATTGTAATTACTTCGGCTTTAATTGAATCACCTTCTTTTACAACTTCTTCAGCTTTGTCGATTCGCTTAACTGATAGCTCACTAATATGGATTAAACCTTCAATATGTGACTCAAGCTCAACAAATACACCGAAGTCTGCAGTTTTAACAACTTTTACATCGTGCTGTGAACCAATTGAGTATTTATCTTCAATGCTTGTCCAAGGGTCACCATCTAATTGTTTAATACCTAAGCTGAACCTTTCGTTTTCGATATCAACACCTAAAACAACGGCTTTAACTTGTGCACCTTTTTCAACAACTTCAGATGGGTGATTAACTCTCTTAGTCCAAGAAAAATCAGAAATATGAATTAAACCATCAATACCATCAGAGATACCGATAAACGCACCAAAGTCAGTTAATGATTTTACTTCACCTTCAATGATTGTACCTGGAGGGTAAGTGTCTTTTAAAGTCACCCAAGGGTTTGGCTCAAGCTGCTTCATACCTAAACTGATTCTGCGGTTTTCAGCATCAAGCTCAAGTACAATGACCTTCACTTCATCACCAACTTTAACAATATCAGATGGGTGCTTAATACGCTTAATCCAGCTCATTTCACTAACGTGAATTAAACCTTCAATACCTTCACCTAACTCAACAAAAGCACCGTAGTCTGCAAGATTAACGATTTTACCTTCAAGCTTTTTACCAGCTGGGTAATCTTGAGCGATTTTTTCCCAAGGATCGTCAGTCATTTGCTTAAGACCAAGCGACACTCTTTCTTTTGAGTTATCAAACTTTAATACTTTTACTTCAAGCTCATCACCAACAGTTAACATTTCTGATGGATGCTTAACGCGGCCCCAACTCATATCAGTGATATGTAATAGTCCGTCCATTCCACCTAAATCGATGAATGCACCGTAATCAGTAATATTTTTAACCATACCTTTAACAACAGAACCTTCTGCCATGTTGTCTAAAGTTTGTGATCTTAAGCTTTCTCTTTCAGCTTCTAAGATCGCACGACGAGAAAGAACAATATTTCCACGACGCTTGTTAAACTTAATAACTTTGAATTTATATGTTTTACCAATATAAATATCCATGTTTCTAACTGGACGAAGATCAATTTGACTTCCTGGTAAGAAAGCTTTCACACCGATATCTACACTTAATCCACCTTTAACTTTGGCGATCACTGTTCCTTCGATAACTTCTTCGTTTTCAGCAGCACGCGAAATATCGTTCCAAGCTTTTAACATATCGGCTTTATCTTTAGATAAAACAACCATGCCGTTTTCGTTTTCGATTTTATCAACGTAAACTTCAACTTCAGAACCAACTTCAATTGTTTTTCCGTCAACTAATCTAAACTCACTGATTGGAATTAGACCTTCACTTTTGTAGTTGATATCAACAAGAACAAAGTCCTCTTGAACTGATACAACTTTACCCATTACCACTTCACCAACTGTAGCGGCGTTACCACTTTCAGAGCTCTCAAAGATAGTCTCAAAAGACTCTACGCCTTCTGCTGAATAATCTTCATGTGGATTTTTTGGAACTTCACTATCGGCTGCGTCCAAGACAGCTAGTACTTTTTCACGCTCGATCTGCGCTTTTGATTTATTTGTGTTTGATGTGTTCAAACATTACCTCCTGCGAATCAATAGCTTTCCTAGGGCCATTGACCATTTTTTTAGATTTCTCATGTTAGTGAGATAAATGAGGTTATAGACCCTGGGTCACCAAAGTCAAAAAAAAACTGGAAAATCGGCAATAAATCCAGTTACTAGGCTTTTTGGAGTGAGTTTCAAGCGCTAAAGGCTAAGTGTGTCTTTGACCTTTTCTTCAACAGCTCTAACAACTTGCTGTAAATCCATATCAGAAGTATCAACAACATGAGCATTTTCAGGTATTTGCAAGGGTGCAGACTTTCTCTGAGTGTCCTGTTGGTCACGAACTGTTTGTGACTCCTGAACCTCAGCCACAGACTTGCCCTCTTCAATGGCTCTTCTTTGAGCGCGATTTTTACCACTAGCAGTTATATAAAACTTTAAATCAGCCTCTGGGAATACAACGGTTCCACAGTCTCTTCCCTCAGCGATCAAATTAACGCCATAGGCGCAGTTTCTCTGGGCCTGAAGAAGCTCTTTTCTTACTTTAGGGAATTGACTCACCTGACTGGCTACTGTTCCCACAGCATCCGAATAAATGCTCTCAGTCACATCTTTACCATCACAAAATACTAATGTCTTTTCTGCACTCAAATGAACTTTCCAAGAGTCACTTTTACAGGCCTCAACAAGGTCCTCTTCAGACTCTAAAGCAATGCCTTTAGCCTTTGCAAAGTAAGCCAGACCTCTATAAAAAGCTCCAGTAGAAACCCATGACCAACCTAAATGAGAAGCCACTTCTCTACTTACTGAGGATTTTCCAGAGGCTGCAGGGCCATCAATTGTTATTACTAAGCTCATTTAAAACCTTTTTTAATGCATCCATTGCAATGATATTTTCAGACTCTTTACCAACGCTAATGCGTAGATGAGTTGGCAAGCCATAGGCTTTAACTGGTCGAGTGATTACACCCATTTTCAAAAGTGCCTCAAAAACAGCTCCAGAGTCCATTTTAGTATCAATGAGCACAAAGTTAGCCTGAGATTCCCAGTATGTCACACCAATTTTTTCAAGCTCACCATAGAAATAATCCAAACCGCCCCAATTTACATCCCTGGCCTTTTTTAAAAACTCAGTATCTTGCAACGCAGCTAAACCAGCAGCTTGTGCCAAGGAGTTCACATTAAATGGATTGCGTATCCTGTTCACATAATCGCACACTTTTTCATCAGCTATAATATAACCTAAGCGCAATCCAGCGATTGCAAATACTTTACTCAAAGTTTTTAAAATGACTAATTGTTTATATTTTTTAATGAGAGCAATACTATTAGGAAAATCTTTAGCTCTAACAAAGTCGTTATAAGCCTCATCAAGAACAACTAAAGTATCATCCATATCTTTTGTTGCTTCAAGTAATTTAAGAATTTCACTTTCTGGAACATAAGTACCCGTAGGATTATTTGGATTAGCCACAAATACTATTTTAAAATGGCTCACCTGTAGCTCGCTAACTAATGCCGGAATATCGTATTCCATTTTATCTGTTAAAGCGGTTTCTATAACTTTAACGCCGGCAGCCTTAGCACAGATTTTATAAGCAATAAATGCTGAGGCAGATGTTAAAATTTTGTCTTCAGCCTGGCAAAAAGTTCTAATTAATAAGTCTATTAACTCATTAGAGCCATTCCCAATCACAATTTCATTAGGACTAACTTCCGTTTGCTTAGAAATTAAGTCTTTCAGTTCTGTTGAGTTTGGATCAGGGTACCTATGTAAATTACTAAGAGCGTCGCTCACTGCGGATAATACTTTTGGGCTCGTACCCACTGGGGACTCATTACTAGCTAACTTATAAACCTCAGATAAGCCATATTCACTTTTAGTAGCTGCAATGGATTTACCTGGCTTATAAGGTATTAATTGTTCTATTTCTTTTGAAACCTTCATATAACTTCCCTAGCGTATTTAAAATCAAACGAGAGAGTATAGTTTTAGGAATTAAGCTTCAACAAAAATTTGATTTAAATGGCCAAATAAAATTGGTTATATTTGATTCTCATCCACTTCAATAATTAAGTAAGAGTGTCCATTTTTTTTAGTGACTCGATAAGTTCGACAACGCTTCTTTTTTGCAGCCTTCCGCTTGGCACTTGTGGCTTCAATAACAACTGTGGATTTTTTTCCGGGAGGTTTATATACAATACAAGTTTTCATACTTGAAATCAGTTGTTTCTTTGATTTTCTCTTAGATTTTTTTCTAGCAACTTTTCTTTTTTTAGATTTTTTCTTTTTTACTATCTTTTTTTTACGTTTCTTTTTCTTTACTACTTTCTTTTTATACTTCTTCTTTTTTTTGGTCGATATTAGCTTAACATTTACACTCTTTCCTTTTGAGCCTTTAGTTATAAGCTTATTTTGTTTTTTAGTTACATCTAAACGTTCTTTTAGGTAAACCTCACCAAAAGATGAGACTGTAAAAAGACATAAAATAATAAGTACTATTACTTTACTAATCCAACTCATCCACATCCACTCTACGCTTACAAATATTACTGAGCTCTAAATGATCAATAGTATCTTGTAGGTGATGCAGTCCTCTTGTTTCAACTAACACTTCTACCATTGTCTCTCTCAACTCTAATCCAACTCCAACTCTTGAATGAAACACATCCAAAATATTCACTTTCTCATTAGCTAAAAACTGGGTCACTTTATTTAGGTTTCCAGGGTAATCATCAATAACAAATTTTAATCTGGCTAGTCGCGCCGACTGAGTTAAACCTTGCTCAATAACTTTAGTCACTAAATTTAAGTCAACATTACCACCACTTAATAATAAGCAGCAATTCTCTCCTAAATCCCAATGGGAATTAAAAACTGCAGCTAAGGATAAAGCTCCTGAGCCTTCAACAACTGACTTAGCTCTTTCTAATAAAAACACCATAGCCTGAGCTATTTGTTTTTCACTCACACTCATAATATCATCAACATATTTGGATATGTATTGCTCATATATCTCTTTGTCTGGAGCTTTAACGGCTGTTCCATCAGCTATGGATGGACCTTTAATACTAGTAATGTTCTTTTCATCTTTGTACATTGTTCGCATGGCCTCAAAACGCTCTGGAACAACTCCATAAACTTTACAGCTTGGCTTAACCTCTTTAATGTATTTAGCAATACCTGAAATTAATCCTCCGCCACCAATGGGAACAATGACTGAGTCCATTTCAGGAAGTTGCTTTAATAACTCTAAGCCTATAGTTCCTTGCCCAGCAATAATATCTGCATCTTTATAAGGATGCACAAAGGTATATCCCTCTTCCTCAGCAAGCTTTACCGCGTGGTGATAAGCATCATCATATATTTGTCCGTTTAAAATTACTTCGGCACCATAACCTTGTGTGGCCATCACTTTTACCATTGGACTGGTTTCGGGCATAACTACTTTAGCACTCACTTCTGTGAGTCTTGAGCTATAAGCTAATCCTTGGGCATGATTTCCTGCAGAGCTGGCAATAACACCTTTAGATTTTTCTTGCGGAGTTAAATTTAACATTTTATTTAAAGCACCACGGATTTTAAAACTTCCAGTGAGCTGTTGATTTTCAAATTTTAAGTAAATATTAGTGCCAACGATCTGCGAGCAGTTACGCGAATACTCCAAAGTGGTCTCACGAATAGTGTCTTTGATTTTTTCGTAGGCCTCTTCTATTTCTGCTACAGTTACATTTCTCATGCTGTCTTCCTTAGCCAATTATAGGCTTAGCTTACCTTAAGGCGTTTAAAAGAATTTACTATTTATAACTCATCGCCATTATTAGGCGGTGTAGTTATAAATAGTAGTTCTCAATTTTATTTATCCCAGAATGCACTTAACCCAAAAAGAGGGTTATAGTCTTCTGCGGACCATACCGGTCGTAATGAGTTCTCACTAGCAACTGGTGTAAACTTATCATCAAAAAAGCAAAAAGGTGCAAGAGGAAAGTCACAATGATTGCATTCAGTCACATTTTTTTCGTACTGATTGGCTTCTATCACTCCATCACATTTATGGCATCTTCGATAGTAATTACCTTCTTTCATAAAAACCTCTATATTGAAAGCGGTAACTCTTTTTATTCTTAAAACCCAATTCAAAGTTTAGAGCAAATTATTTATTTTGCAACTGCAAGAGTGGATCTCATTGAGAACAAACTTAGCTTTTGTGTATAACTTTAAATCACTAAATTTTATCCCTTAAAAAGTAAAGTTATATCAGCAAGTCTCTGCGGCAAGTCATTAGACACTTGTCTAGATGAATAATTACTTTTTTTTTTAAATTAATTGCTCTTGTCTCAGAAACGAACAACTTTCAAACCTGACTTAATAAATAATTCTATAAATCTAACCCCTGTATATTCTTAAGGAGAATTTATTACTTTTCCTTATGATTAGAAAAATAGATCATATTATTAAATCTATTAATTTTACTTATTTCCAGTAAACACTTAGCTTCACACTACACAAACGGGCAAAGCCTGTAATTACACCCTTAACCGGGAGAGGAGAATACCAATGAAACTAAAACTATTACTATTAACAGCACTTACGTGTTTGGGCTCAACAGCGAGCGCATTCACTCTGCATAACTGCAAGTCCATTGATACAAATTTAAATCAAACCTTAAAAGTGAGTGAGATCTTCTCACGTAACCCAAACAAAAATGGACAGTTTTCAGTTATGCTACTAGAGGGCGATACCCTGAGTACCAAATTTATAATGAAGCCAGAGGGCATAAAAACAAGTGGTTCTATTACAGTAAATAGCTTTACAGCTGCTGACTCACAAGCAGAGTTAAAAATTATTACTAAAAATCCAAATTTGGTTCCTTTTGGTGGCGGTGGAGGTTCCCTTGACTACCCACTAGATAAATTTTGCGGAAGAGCCCCTTGCCTACCTGGCGGCGGATCAAGACATCCAGTAAAATTTCCAGATGAAGTTATTCTGAAAATCACAACCATAGCTGTACTAGTCAATGACGGCTTAACCACAACCTATCAGTGCAATGATTAAATTAATCATCATTTTAACACTGATCCTATCCACTAGCCTCTCCATTATTTATAATAATGGAGAGGCTATCTCTTTTGAATCTCAAGAATCAAAAATTAGCGACAACGGCAATGTTTATAACTCAATAAAATGGTTTGATTTAGGCCGCAAAGATATTTGGATGATGAACCAAAGTCACTCTGGGCCTAATGCTAAAGGTGAAAAGTTAGATCGACTTGCCATTGTTATTGATAAAACAAAGTCACCAAAGGTGGCTAGTTTTTTTCAGTTAGAGCCTGGCCCCTTAAAGTGGAGTAATGACATTAAAGTTAAACCTTTCAAAGTGTCTTGCTTTGTTTGCCACTCCAACGGATTGAGAGCCATTAGACCCAACATGAATTCTAAAGATAAACCTATTGGCCTTGCTCAAAGTTTAAAGCTTAAAATGTGGAATATAAAAATTAAATCTTATGGTGTTGTTGTGGCCAGTGAGAAAGATTTAAACTCTTACCGAACACAATTTCCTCCATTTAAGTGGCAACAACCACAATTAAATAAAAAGCTAAATATTAAAACATGTAACTACTGCCACAAAAATAATGGTATTTTAGCCAGAGGAGTGCTAACAAAACAAAATGCTCCAACCATTAAATTTTTATATGAAAGTGGTCAAATGCCACCATTTGGTATGAAGTTATCAAAAAATGAAAAACATGAACTTGAAAAGTTTATTGGCAATAAAGGAACATTTTAAATTATAAGATTATTAGAGGCCTATTGGGCACTAGTAGAGTGAACTAAGGTTATTCCTTATGTGCTACCCTGTTAGTGATAGAAACCAATACGATGAAATTTAACTAAAACGAGTAACTTTATTCTGCCCACCAAAGCGCCCCTTTTTTTCAAGCGCCTTATAAAGCTCGCCATTGGCATAAGGGATGATTCGAGATAAGCCAATATTTCCTCCTTTAATTAAATCTTTATAGTATGAGTTTCTAGCCATTAGATTATGATCTAATAAAAAACTAATTTTATTTAAATTTTTAGGAATATAGTCAAACTCAATATGCCATTCATAGTAAGGTTTCTTATTCTCCTTAATTATGGGCTTTACAAAGTAGTCCACTAAACTATGACCAGCCTTATCTAAAGTCTCAGCCATAGCACAATCAATTTCACTTTCTATGAGGTGCTCACCGAATATAGATAAGCTATGTCCTCTTCGTGATATAAACTTAAATTTATATGGTCTGTTATCAGTAAAACAAATGATGTCGTCCGATACATAGCCATAAAGACCACTTAAAGAGCTAATAATTAAAATATAGGGCTCCCCTAGTTGAACCTCCGATAACTCAACCCTCTCAATCATTTTATTATGCTTAAAATTTTCTAAAGAGATAAACTCATAAAAAATTCCAGAATCGGGATTTAAAGTAAAATCATCTTCTTCAGGGTTAAACCTGTAACCTATGAATCCTTCAGAGCTTGCAAAGGTTTCTAGTCTTATTAGTTTTCTATCTGAAAAAAAATGTTCAAAAGCTGGCTTATAAGGTAAAAAAGATGCTCCTCCCTGAATATAATACTTAAGGTTTGGATAAATTTCGCGGACAGGTCTCTTCATCAGTTCTTCAGATCTCCTTAAAAAGTGTAGAACCCAAGGAGGCACTCCTGCTATAAGCTTTAGTTCTTTATGAGGGCAACTTTTAATAATTCGATCAACTTTTAACTTCCAATCTTCAATGCAGTTAATCTCATAGCTTGGGACTTTCTTACTTTTTAATAACTTAGGTGTATAGTGGTGAGTAATACCCGAAAGGCGACCTGAAGGGACCACTGAACTCTTATTTAAGTTTGGTGACCCTTGTAGATATAAAATTTTACCCGAAACTATATCTATATCCCCACTACTCCCCATATAATTTAAAAGTAATGACTTTCCCGACAAAATATATTTCTTTAAATGATTTTTACTTATCGGAATTAATTTTTTACCGCTTATGGTTCCAGAGGTCTCTGCTAAAACCAATGTTTTGGTTTTAGTTAAAATCTGCCTTTCTCCTTGCTTCATTAAACTAATATAATTGGAAAAACTCTCATAACATTTTAAAGGCACACTATTTTTATAATCATTATAGTTTTTTATCTTTTTAAAACCATGATCCCTGCCAAAGCATGTACCAATACCATTATTTATTATTTTTTTTAATAGCTGGGTTTGCAGCTCATTAATATTATTTAACTTCTTACAGTAAGAAGCATGTGCCTTCTTACTGTAAGTTTTAATTAATAAATTCAGCAGTGGCTCCTTCATTTTATTTACCCTAATAATTATTCATTTCTTCAAGCTGAAGAATATACAAGCGAGCTGTAGTTTTGGCCGTTTTAATTATTTCATTTACTAAATTAGCATCTAATGGGGCTTGGTTAATAATATCTTCAATCGGCGAAGTTATATTCTCATCTTCATGAGTTGCATGATGAGTTAAAAATGTTAGCTGATCATTTGCTAAACCAAGCTGAGTGCCAATTTGCTCCTTCCATTTGTGACATACTTTAGAGCTAAGGCCTTCAATAATATACATGGCTCCAAGCATACAAAATGGATTACTCTTTGAAGCCTCTTGCAGCATATAAGCATTCAAAGCTTCAGAGCCAATATTTCTAGGTGCATTTTCAATATCAGATAAATGACCACCAATACTTACATAGTCATTATCTAGCTGATTGTAGTCTTTATGTCCATATAAAGCATGTTTAAATGCAAAAGATCTAAAGCTAAAGTACTCCTTACCAATATTAGAAATCATCCTAGCAATCCAAGCATTACCTTCAATAACTTGTGGCCTTAAGTTAAGTAGTAATTTTTTATAAGATTCTAAATCAAACTGAGATTTGTTAAGCTTATTAACTATACTGACATTGTTAAGTCTAGTTTCAAAATCAATCCAAATAGATCCTAAGTTTCTAACTAGTTTTTCAGTAAGCTGAGTGTTTGAGAATTCTTTACTGAATTGTGGTGCTGCAAGTGTTTTATGTGACGACTGAATATTAATAATACTACTTTCATCACTGTGCTGACTATCAACAACTGTGCAAAGCATATATGATGAAATAAACCTTCCACTTTCTGGAACTTGGCATAGTATTTTACTCCCAACTTTTAAGTCTTTAGTTTTTAAAAATTCATCTAACATAATAAATATGGATGCAGCTCCCGTATTGCCACGCTCATATAAATTTGTGTACCACTTTTCTTCAGGTATATGCAGCCCAGCTTTAGTCATAAAATCATGAATTTTTGATTTGAAAAAATGAGATGAATAATGGCAGACCATCCAATCTAGTTCATCTAAATTTATTTTATTAGTTTCCACAAGATCAACAAAATGCTTAACTCCAATTTTAACAACATTGTCTAACATTTTAATATCTTGTTTTAGGTTAAAATGACCTTTGTCTACTGATTCTAGTTCATTTTTTTCAGTGGACCATGTTGAGCTAATTTCACCGGTTTCTTTATTTTTTTCACCACCAAGGTACATACAGGTATCAAATTGATTGGCATGAGAGCGAATATCCACCCACTCAATTTTTAAACTTTTACCATTTGGTTTTGGCTTATCCTGCATAATTACTGCCCCTGCTCCGTCACTTAACATCCATCTTAAAAAATCTGTGTCAAAGCCAACCCCTTTTTCTTTTACTCCTTTTTGTGCATTATACCTAGTATTTCTAAAAGTACGCGATACAAACTCACTCCCCACGGCTGTAGCAGTTTCCTTTGAGCCTGTTTGTACTTGCATAAATGCATTTTTAATGGCCATCATAGAACTAGAACAAATTCCATGGGCAGTATTTACTTCCATGACTGGTCCTCCTAGTTCTCCATGCACCATACTTCCATGACCTGGAGCAATCACATCGCCCACAGTTGTGCTTGCTGATAACAACTGTAAATCATTAAGGTCTATTGGTGAGTCTTCTAAAGCGTTTAAAATTGCATTTTTAGCCATCTCTGCATTGGTATGAGTCATATTATGATTTTTATCAATAGCGTAATGCCTAAACTTAATCTGATTAGATTTTAATATTCTTTTTTTAGACTTCGAGGGTTTGTCATTAATATAACCTAAGTACTCTTCGATTTCATCATTTGAAATTGCAGGTCCTGGCAAGTACCTACCTGTTCCAGTTATATAAACGTCTTTAATTTTTTTATACATTTGAAATATCCTTTGCCTGCTTAAGCAAGCTTTTAATCTTAATAAAAATAAAAAATAAAAAATTTTGTTAATATAATGCTTAATACAAAAATAATTTTATTCGATAAAATTTTTACGTACCTACTAGACCCTAATACGTCTTTCCGAAAATATTTTACCCAATATATAATTTCCTTAACGAAATCTGCCTTTCAAACAAGTAGTTCTGAAAAATTTAATGTTGCTAGAATTAATAAAAAAAATAATGTGGACGCCAAACTTAATGTGGGCACAAATATTAATCCAAAATAATTTTTTGAGATTATCATCATCTCTCCTTTTTGGTTAACCGCTTAATTGCTGACTTGATAAATACAACGATTGGCAATTAATTAAATTGACGTAGATTATTAAATGATTTTGTTTTTGAAGGTAAAAAAATTGATCTACATTAAGAATATCCTCTCTATACTTATTTGTTTGGACCTAACACTTTTTTTAGATCAAGAATGAGCAAAGAAATATTTTAAATCGGTATGTATATTGCTTTTTAAATGGGTATAAAGCCTCAAAGCTAAATAAACTCTAGATCACTGGATTTACTAGCTTTTAGGTGACATTTTTAGTCACTATTTTTGAGAGTTAATCACTAAACTATTGCTGTAGAGGGAATTAAGAATTGAGTCAAAATACACTAAACAAATACAAATTTGAACCCCTAGAGAAGCCGGTAGTTAAGGCCCCTCCAGCTCCCAAACAAGAGCGTTGGTCTCAGCTTGATTTGGCCCGTGGCATAGCTATAACACTTATGATTCTAAGCCACTCTGTTAAGGGCTTACTGGCACAATCAATGATTCCTGATTGGGGATTAGTGCCAATACACTTATTCACTAAGTTTTCCTCAAGTCTATTTATTATTGTATTTGGCGTAGGTCTATCACTTTACTTTTTACCCCATGTGAGAACTAAAACTTGGCGCAAAAAAAGATCTTGGATGATCATGCGCGGAATCGAATTAATGTTTTGGTACAAAATATTAACTGTGGTTCAAATGTTTCAATTTTACCCTCAAGCCACCATCATTGATACTTTGTGGTTTAAACGAATGCCCGACTTTGTTGAAATATTAAGTTTCTACTCCATAGCTTTAATATGGCTACCTTTTGCATTACCAAAGTGGGTCAATTTAAATACCATTAAAAAAATAACTGTTATTGGGTCTACGTTATTTGTTGGCCAATGGCTACATCATCATTTTGATTTTTTTGGCATAGCTCCCCTTAAGGCTATTCTCGTTGAAGAAAAAGGCTTTTTTACTTTTGGACAATTCCAACGTGGAGCACTTATCTTCCTAGGTTTATTCATTGGGGATATTTATAAAAAATTAAAATCTAAACCGGAATGGGCTTCTGCTCTTCCAATGGCTTGTGCAGTTATTGGCTCCACCTTATTATCCACATTTTATATGTTAAATGCAGGCGAAGTTATGAAAGCTCTTCATAAGATTGCTGCTAATATTGGGAAACACCCTTTTGATATAAACTTTCTTTGTTTTAGTTTAGGTGGCGCACTATTAATCCTTGGTATTTGTTTATTATCTAGTAAAAAATGGCAAAAATGGATGAGACCAATATCTTACTTAGGTCAATATTCTCTAAATGCATTTATTTTACATATTTTTGTTATCTTTTACTTTTATAGGTACAGCTTTAGCTTACACCGTAATGTAAGTTACCCACAAAGCTTAGGTCTAGCTATTGCTTGTGTTGCTTCCGTCATATTAATCTTATATGCTTGGAACAAACTAAAAGAGGCTCTCAAGTAATGCTACTAAAAATATCTGTTTTAATATCTTCACTATTAATTATCTCATGCAGTTCATCCACCCCCTCAAAACCTAAAGTCACACCTCAGTGGGTGGGACAAGTTGAAACGCAAGTTAAACTACTGGATAAAAACAACACCACTGACTTTGGGGTTTATATCAAAAGGCTCAGTGACCAAAGTAGCTTTTCTTATAATGCTGACAACTACTGGTACCTCAGTTCCACAGTTAAAATCCCTGTGGCTATTGCCCTTCTAAAATTAGTTGATCAAAACAAGTTAAATCTTTTTGAAAAAGTAACAATATTAAAAAAACATTACCGAGACGGTGCTGGACCAACTAACTGGATCAAGCCTGGAAAAAAAGTAACCTATAAGTATTTATTAGATAAAATGTTAATTTACAGTGACAATGCCGCCACAGATTTAATTATAAAAAGAGTAGGAATTGATAGCGTAAATGATTATGTAAAAAAATATGCCGATGGAAGAGGCTTTGGCCCCATAACCAGCCTGCTTGATGTTAGAAAAATTGCCTACTCGGAGTTCCACCCAAAAGCCAAAGATCTCTCTAACCTAGATTACTTTGAAGTTAAAAAACAAAAAAGCCCTACTAAAAAAATAGACAAGCTCGCTCAACTTTTAAATGTAAAGCGTAAGGATTTATTAATACAGGATATGGATACTGGCTTTAACAAATACTACTCTAAAAAATGGAATTCAGCCCCACTAACTAGTTTTGCACATCTTTTAGAAAAAATTATTAATGGAAAAGTGCTTAGCCCTAAATCTACAGCCTTACTTAAAGATGTTCTTATAAAGGTTAAAACTGGTAAAAAAAGAATTCGCAAGGGCTTAGCTAAAAATATTTACTTTGCTCATAAGACAGGAACGCAGCACAAACAGGCCTGTGACATGGGTTTTGCTGGAAACAAAGCTGATCAAAAAGAACAACTGCTTATATTAGTATGCACTAAGAACTGGAAAAAACTATCCCAAGCTGAAAAGGTTATGGCTGAAATCAGTAAGATCATCACTAAACAAAAATTACTGCTTTAATAATATTAAATTCTTAACAAGCCCTAAATATATATTGTCTCTTATAAATAAACTGTTACTCTTTTTGTATTGTTTTTTTAGGAGACCTTTATGATTAAAGCCATTGTAACACTATTAAGTTTAATAATTTTATCATCCTGCGCCAGTAGTCACCAAGATGTGAGACCAGGAGTAAATAACCAACACTCTGTCACTGTGCAAACAGAATCTAAGCAAAAGGGAGCTCGTGAAGCCCTTACACAAGCCAATAACTATTGTAAGAGTTTAAATAAACATGCAGCTATTGTTTCAGAAGATCATACATTCAGTAACCCAGACATGGATGAGCAAACCTACAATAACAGCCAAAAAATTAAAGATGTAGCCACAGTTTTACTGGGCGGCTCGGGAAAGGCTAACAGAGCTAACCATGCCGCCAGCCAGGCTCTTGGTAAATCTTACACAACTAAAATGACCTTCCAATGTAACTAAATTATAAGTAGTACCAAGTTCATTAAATCATTCTTCAAATTTATTGTTTGTGTATTTCACAAAGTGCTCTGGACAGCTCGCCTTCGGCGAAAACTGCGCGCTTTATAAAATATACAAACAATAAATTTGAAGAATGATTTAATAAAATTACTGTAAATACATATATTTATCATATATAGTTTTTGCCTATGATAAGTACTGCCGCTATTTATTTTAGTTAATACATAATTATTGTTACAAATACTCCAACAAGAAGAACTTTAAAAAGGAGTATAAAATGAAATTATTATTAACAAGCCTATTAATACTAGTAGCAACAACTATGACGGCTAACGCATCTGAAACTTTCACTAAAGAAATTTCAGCAAAAACTCAACTATACACTGGTTCAGTTACAGATGTGGCCATATACATTGACTTAGAGTTAAAAGAGGGAGCTATTAAAGCCTGTGGATCAGCTGAAAACATTGTTGGCTTAAAAGAATATAAAATAAATATTAGTTTAGCAGGTGCCGGTAGTTCAAACAGTGGCCCAAGCACAATCAGCCTAAATTTAAAATCAGACAACAACTATGAAGCGCCATTGGCCTATGGGGTAGCTTACCCAGCTGGCTCTGCAACTGCTATTGTTGAGTGTAAAAATTAATTATTACTTACAGGCCCTCTGGGCCTGTAAAATTTTATTTTTTGAAATATAAATAAATTGAAAGACGACTACCCTACAGAGTTTTTATAAATACTGATAAAGCTGTCCGCTTTTAAACTAGCTCCACCAATTAAAAAGCCGTCCACGTTTTTTACTTTTGATAACTCAGATGCACTTTCTGGCTTAACACTTCCGCCATACAGTAATTGTGTATTGTTAGAATACTCTTGGCTAAATCGACTAGCAATTTTTTCTCTTAAAAAATTATGAACTTCATCCACTTGCGTAGGACCGGCCACCTTACCTGTGCCAATGGCCCAAACTGGCTCATAGGCAATAGTAATACTATCCGAAGCGGTCACATGCTTTAAAGCAGCTTTTAATTGCACGTCTAGGACATCAAAGGTTTTACCAGATTCACGTTGCTCTAGTGTTTCACCAATACAAATCATGGGCTTAATGCCTTTATTTAAAGACAACTTCACCTTCGCGCTCACATCTTCATCCGTTTCACCAAATAAAGTTCTGCGCTCACTATGGCCAATTAAAACATAATTACAATTTAACTCTTTAATATGGTTAATAGAGGTCTCACCAGTATAAGCTCCAGACTCTTGTGATGAAATATTTTGACAACCTAGGTTAACCTTACTTCCAGACAAAGAACCACTGGCACTGTCTAAAGAGACAGTGGGCGGAAAAACAATAAACTTAGACTGATCTAAGTTCGCTGTTTCACTCACTAGGCTTATTAAAAACTCTTTAGTTTCTTTTGGTGATTTGTTTAATTTCCAATTGCCTGCACATATCATAATTTAAACCTCTTGTGGCTCTGAACTCATTGGTGGTTTTAAAGCTTCAATCCCTGGCAAACGTATACCCTGTAAGTACTCAAGACTTGCACCACCGCCGGTAGAAATATGAGACATCTTATCGGCAAAACCAGAGGCATGAGCTGCTGATGCGGAATCCCCGCCACCAACAATATTAAAACCATTATTACTTGCTAAGCTTTCAGCAATAGCAAAGGTGCCCTTTTCGCAGTTTTGCTTTTCAAAAACTCCCATTGGACCATTCCAAAAACACATCTTAGAGGTTTTTAAAACCTCTTGATAAAGCTTTATAGTTTTAGAACCAATATCTAAAGCCATCATATCATTAGGAATAATTTGAATGGTTTTTACACTGGATGTGTCAGTAAAACTTTTACTAACAACATGATCGATGGGTAAGTAAATATTTTTTTCACGAACTTTTAAACGGTCAACTAACTTACGGGCAAAATTTAATTTATCTTTTTCAACTAAAGAGGTCCCAGTGGGCTGATTATCCGCAGCTAAAAAAGTATAAGCCATGGCCCCACCAATAATAAAGCTATCTACTTGATCAATTAATTTTTCAATTACGCCAATTTTATCACTGATTTTTGCACCACCAAGAACGGCCACAAAGGGTTTATCCGGCTTAGTTAACATTTTATTTAGCACGTCAGTTTCTTTTTTAATTAAAAAACCATAGGCGCGATTTTTTGGCTTTACCGACTTGGCCAAACCAACAATACTGGCATGAGCCCTATGACTGGCTCCAAAAGCATCATTAATATAAATATCTATATATTCAGAAATTGAATTTACTAGGCCATCACCGTTTTTAGTTTCATCAGGGTGAAAACGTAAGTTCTCCAGCATAATTAATTGATTTGGCTTTAAAGAGCGGAGCAAAGCCTTTGGAGCTTCGCCATCTGGCTCTTCAATAAGAATAACTTCAATATTTAATAAATCACCCAGGCGTTTTGCCACAGGCTCTAAGCTTAAAGTTTTTTTATGCTCATCAGTCTTTGGACGCCCCATATGAGAAGAAACAACAAGCTTTGCCCCCTTTTCAAGGCAGTACTTTATGGTGGGTAACGCCGCCTGAAGACGAGTCTCATCTGAGATCTCACCTTTATGCATAGGCAAATTCAAATCGAGCCTTAAAAAGACACGCTGGTCTTTTAATTCTAGTTCTTCAATAAATTTGGCACCTTTTAGCTGATTAGACACTCTTACAAACCTTTGTGCTGCATATACTTAGCTAAATCAATCATACGACTAGAGAATCCCATTTCATTATCATACCAAGAAAACACTTTTAACATTTTAGGACCCATTGTCATAGTACTTGGAATATCAATAATTGAACTATATTGATCACCAACAAAATCAGTACTTACTAATGGAGCCTCTTCACAACGAAGAACCCCTTTAAAATTTGTATTGGCTGCTTCTTTTAAAGCATTATTAATTTTATCAACATCCACGTCCTCTTTAACTTGCGCTACAAGATCAACTAAACTTACATTTGGAGTAGGAACACGCACTGCTAGGCCATTAATTTTTCCATCTAACTCAGGTAATACTTTACCCACGGCTTTTGCGGCCCCTGTTGTGGTTGGAATCATTGATACAGCCGCGGCTCTAGCACGACGCATATCTTTATGTGAACTATCCAGTATTCTTTGATCATTAGTATAAGAATGCACAGTGGTCATGAAAGCGTTTTCAATACCAAAGTTATCGTTAATTACTTTTGCAAGCGGGGCTAAACAGTTTGTTGTACAAGAGGCATTACTTAAAATATCTTGAGTCTCTGGGTTATAATCTTCGTGATTAATTCCGTAAACAATTGTTAAATCAGCACCTGGTGCCGGCGCAGACACTAAAACTTTCTTGGCTCCTGCTTGCTTATGCTTTAGTAGGTCTTCTTTTTGCTTGAAAACTCCTGTGCATTCAAGAACCACATCCACACCCCACTCTTTCCATGGAATATTCGCAGGATCTCTTTCTCGTGAAAACTTTATTTTTTTACCAGCAACAGTCATGAAATCTTCACCAGCAACCACTTCATTTTTATATTTTCCGTGAGTGCTATCATACTTTAAAAGATGGGCGGCATCTTTTGGTGCCGACAAATTGTTTATTCCAACAATATCTAACTCTTCAAAACCAGCACGAAATAAAATCCTACCAATTCGACCAAAACCATTTATACCTACTTTTAATTTTGCCATAGCCTTCCCTATTTTTTAATTCCAAATAATTTTTGGAAACATTTTTAAAGCATTCTCTTTAGTTATTTTTGCAAGCTCATCTGTACTGATGCCCTTAATCTCTGCCACCTTTTCAGCGGTATGTACAACATAAGCAGATGTGTTCTTCTTGCCACGAAAGGGTACTGGAGTCAAAAAAGGTGAGTCAGTTTCTACATGAATACGGTCAAGAGGGACGGTTTTCACAGTCTCTCTTAAGGAGCTTGCATTTTTAAAGGTCACTACACCGCTAATTGATATATTAAAGCCTAATTTTAAGGCTTCATCGGCCAGCCACTGCGTACCGGTGAAGCAATGAATTAAGCCTCTCACCTCACCGTCAAATTCTTGCAAAATGGAAATGGTGTCTTCTTCTGCATCGCGGGTATGGATCTCTACAGGTAAGTCTAGCTGCTTAGCAATTTTAAGCTGATCTCTAAAAGCCATTCTTTGCTCATCACGGCCCGAGTTATCATAATAGTAATCTAGGCCGATTTCGCCAATGGCAACCACTTCTTTTTCAACAGCCTTTTCTAGTAAATATTCACGAGTCGAGGCCTTATAGTCTTTAGCATCATGGGGATGAACTCCCAATGTGCAGTAAACATCTGGGTAGTGCTTTCTGGCAATTCCTAAAACAGTTTCGTGATCTCCTGGGCAAGTTCCAATTGTAATTAACTTTTCTACGCCATTGTCTTTGGCCTTCTGGATACTTACTGCAGGCTCATCTTCAAGCATATTAAGGTGTGTATGAATATCTATCCATGCTGGCATGGTGAGCCTCCCCATTAAAGTAGGAAATTAATTTTAAAAATAAACTTTCAAAGATTAGTAAAATATCAAAATTTGACTTTTGGTAATACTCAAACTTAACACTTTCAGTAAATAACTCCATAATTTGTGACTGAGTCAGAGCGCTCAACCTCTCAAGAGCGGGCTCTTGCCAATCAATTTTTTGCATACTCATGCCCAAACTTTTCTTATAACTGGCATGGATTAAACTTTGTAAAGCTTGAATCAAAACTAAGGAGTGTTGTTTGTTTTTTGTAAAACTAGTAATTTGTTTTACACAGGCGTCATAATTAGACTCACTTAACTGACTAACACTACTAGCTAACTTCATATAAATTTCTTGATTACTGCTATCTTGGAGCTTTTCCATGATTTCCAAGTTTGCACCACTCAATTCAATTAACCAGTCATCCACAGGCTTTATCTGTTTAAGCTGCCCCGTTGTTAATGATCCAAACCTAAAAATTTGGGCACGTGATCTAATTGTGGGTAGTAATTTATAAAGGGATGAACTAACTAAAATAATAAAGCAGTTCTCAGGAGGCTCTTCTAAAGTTTTCAACAAAGCATTGGCCGACTGACTATTCATGTACTCAGCCCCATCAATAATAACCACTTTGTACTCACCAACATTATTTTGCTTTGATAAAAAATGGGTCACTTCGCGAGCTTGATCCACCTTTATTAAGCCATCATTACTTTTTAATATTTGCAAACTCTCATGCTGTTCATTTTTAACTCGTAAACAACTACCACAAACACCACAGGCACTAGCACCCACCTTGCTCTTGCAAAATATATTTTGGCCCAAACCTAAGGCCGTTTTATATTTACCAATTGATTTTGCACCTGATAATATTAACGTGTTTGGAAGCCGATTAGTGGTCACTAAACTAGTTAAACGGTCAATAACCGCCTGGTGTCCTACCACAGAATTTAATAGATTCTTCATGATAAAAAACCTTTTTGAATTAAACTGGTAAACAATTCGCTGGCAAGTTCGTCTTCGGATTTACAGGCATCTAAAACTAACCAGTCGTCTTTTCCTTTAGCCTGAGCCAAGTAAGACTGCCTTACGCCTTTGTGAAAACTCTCACACTCTTTTTCAATACGGTCCTTAGTATCTCTATTGTTATTGAGCATTCTCTTTTGCGAGTCTTCATAACTAATATCTAAAAGCACTGTTAGGTCTGGAGAGAGATTACTTGTGGCAAAGTTATTTAACCATTCAATCTCTTCTTGAATAATTTTTCGACCACCTGACTGAAAAGCTATACTACTGGCGGTAAAGCGATCACTGATCACCCATATACCCTTTTCTAAGTTTGGCTTTATTTTAACTTCTACATGCTGAGCCCTTATGGCCTCATACAATAGTAACTCGGCCTTAGCACAAGGGGCTGGATCCTGGTCTTTCAAGATAATTTGACGTAATTCTTCACCTAAATCGGTGCCGCCAGGCTCACGAGTCTGTATAAATGAAATACCAGCCTGCTTAAGGTGAAGTTCCAAGTTTTTAATGAGCGTTGATTTTCCAGAGCCATCAAGACCCTCAAAAGCTAAAAATGCCATAAGTTTTCTATACTTCGCCAAGCCCTAATTGGCTAATAAATTATACTGGTGGGAATTCAGGGCGATTGTACTTGACTTAATGCGCAACAGCGCATTATTTTTACGTTTACTCTAGGTAGCTCTCGGGCTTATATTTCATGTTCATTTTAGGAGAACACATGCTTACATTTATCGCTATTGCACATATTGTTATTGCAATTATTTTAGTAACATTAATTTTACTTCAAGACTCTAAAGGCGGAGCCATGGGCGTACTTGGCGGCGGAGGCGGATCAAATACAATTTTTGGTTCAACTGGAGCTGCTAACTTCCTAGTAAAAGCCACACGCGCCATTGCCATCTTATTTGCTGTAACTTGTTTTACACTTGCTTATATGACATCGCAAAAAAGCAGTAGTGTATTTGATAATGCACCTGCCGCCACTAATAACCAACCAGCTACTGGAACGGCAACTACAAAGTCTGCAGCTGATGCGGCTAAAGCAACAGCTGATAAGGCTGGAGTTAGCGGCGCTGCAACCAATGCAAAGGACGCTGCTGGAAAAGCAGTTGATGCTGTTAAAAATCAAGCCGACAAAGCGGCTGTTGGAGTTGCCGGCGCAGCTGCTGATGCTAAAGATGCTGCTGGAAGTGCTATTGATAGCGCTAAAGATGCTGCCGCAAAAGCTAAGGCCGCCGCTGAAAAGGCCGCTACAGATGCTAAAGCAGCAGCAGAAAAAGCTATTTCTAACTAGCATTTACATTCTGCATATTAACTGTAATAATTTTAAGTGACTTATATTTTTATAAGTCACTTTTTTTTACTCTTTTGACGAGGTTTAATTTTGAAGTTTGGTAAAAACACATGGATTGCAATAGCCTTTTGCACTCTTTTAACTTTAATCTATTTACTCAATCAAAAAGTAAATTTAACTACAGAGCCAAAACTTGAAGACGCCGATTTTATAGCTCAGCTCTCGAGCTCAGTGGGAAGTATTATTTTTAAATCTAGCCCGCAACAAAATGAAAACACTTCACCTAGTTTTCCTGAGAACTTATACAATAATAGCGAATTAAAAACCTTTACTGGGTCAAAATCACAACTCAGCTTTGAAAATGGCTGGGTTGTTGACTTAAATGAAAATAGCCATGCAAAGTTTCAAGTTTGGAATGTGGATGACCAAAAAAAATACTTACTCCATATACTGAAAGGAAGCTATGAACTTATTTCTAAGGGAACAGAAAAAGGGTTACTAGTACTTTACAAAAATAACTTTTACACGCCTGGAGCTGACTTAATAAATAAGCAATCCATCGCAATGGAAATCATAGCTAACAATATTACTAATAGTGAAAACTCTAAAAAAGAGAATAACAAAACAACTACTGAGGATGACAAACCTGAAAAATCATTCACTAAAGAAGAGATTTCATCTCGGTATATTGAAGCTTCTATTTTAAAGAAACGACATCTTTTTGAAAAGTGTCTCGCCAACCGCATCCGTGAGAATAATATAGTTAACGGAAGATTATTAGTTGGTTTTAATGTCACTGAACTTGGTGCAGTAAGAGACGTAAATATTATTGAAAATAAAACACAAGATAAAAAAATTGAGTCCTGTTTGATCGATGTTTTTGCTAGCATTAAAATCAGAAATTATAATGGACCCAAAACTTTTTTCGCCTTTCCTGTAGACTTTAAATAAGTTAAGAAAATTAATATGTATGCCTATAAATTATAAGCTATTTTTTTCATTAAATAACTTTCTATCTTTTAAAACACTTATACCTTACTCTAAATCTCTGTATTTATTTTTTAAATTTAGTTTAAGCATTTAATAGAATATCGCGTCGCGCTTCGCGTATCCGCGCTGTGTTCACCTGTAAGGTGACAAAATGCGAAGACGCGATGCTGCCGTAAGCGCATTCTAGTAAATGCTTAAACTAAATTTAAAAAATAAATGCAGAGGTTTGGGGCCACTACTGACTAAGCTTTCCCAAAGTAGATTTTAAGCAAAATATGGCTTTGGCTTTATCATAAGCCTCATTAACTTGCCCATCTTGGCTAATATGTTGCTTTAAATAAGCTAAACACTTTTCACCATTGGTGAGTTTACTACAATAGCCTTCATACTTACCAAGATCACCTATATTACCAAAAGGACCAATACTACAGTTTCCAGCAGGCATTTCAATGTTCGGACCTCTTGGAGGAAAGTCTTCTTCGCTATTTGCAAAACTTATATAACCAGCGGCAAAACCCGAGGTACTTATACAAAAATATGAAAACACTAAAACTATTGCCCATTTAAATTGTAGTTTCAAAACTCCTCCTTGCCTGAGGCATTCACATTGTAGGAATCAATACCTAATCCAATTATTATCTGTAATCGTGTAAGTAATCTATTCTTTCTGGCACCCATGGGTCTGAAACTCCCTCAAATACCAACTCTCCCTCTGCCCAACTCACCTGCACTGGCTCAATGGATGGTTCGTAGTAATTATGAATTAAGCCATTTTCTTGCAGTTTAGGTAAAACTTCACTTAGAGCATCCTGACCAATGATCTTTCTACGCACTAAGTCCTCAATACACTTTTCAATTTCATCCGTAGTGAAATTATAATTTTTGAGCATGCTTGAGCCCACATCAATAATATGTTCAGAATCTAGCCGGCCGAGCTGATAAAGGTCTAAAGCGGACTGAAAACTATTGTAAGTGGGCAAACATCTACGCCCAAACTTTACATAGTACTCAGCATCTGTGTCTTCTTCTAGGTTTATATAATAACGACCCACAGGGTCTTGCTCGGGCACAGAGCCTTGGAGATCCATAATTTTTTTTATTTGATTATCTGTAACATGATACTCAGCTAAAAGCTTTGTAAACTCTAATCGACTCCTACGCCTTGCACATATGTCAGAGTACAAAGAATAAATAATGGCGTCAGCCTCACTATCGTCGCCCCATAAAAATTGTTGAACATTGTCAGATAACTTTGTTCTCAGCAACATTAAAGCATGGAGTTTATAACCTATTTGCTTTTTTAATCTCCATAACTTTTTAGGATGTAAATTTTGAATATTATCCTTACAAAACAGCCCGGCTGGCTCAATCTCATCCAGCACTAATTTTTCTCTAATCTTTTTTTCTAATTGTGGTGGAGAGGCTGTAATAAAAAACAAAGGGAATGACTCTGAAGTTTTGCTATTGAACTTTTTAATTGAACTCACAAGCTCTGATGTTCCTGGTATATTTTTCTTTTCAAATGCTTTTTCAAAAACGGTTCTAAACAAACCCTTAACCGTTTCGAATTTAGTATCTAGATATGTTTTATCCAAGTCCCAAAGGTATGAATAATCTGAGGTTGCAACTCCTTCCTTATTATAAGAAAAAAATACCACGTCTAGCTCTATATTTGATCTACTTTTCCAATCGGCCATTACTCTCTCTTTAAAATGCTAACAATAAAAACACGGCAACATTCAATATAATTGTTAATGCCGTCACTAAAGGTTTTTTTTCTTTTACTTCTTTAGAGGCTTCCGTAATTTCGGGTGAATAGTATTCTGAACTAATCTTTGAGGTTAGTCCGTTATTAATTTTAAATAAATCAAATAGGCGCTGATGCTCTGAAGGTATCCTAACTAAATCAAACTCTTTAATTTGATCAATTGGAATATGCCGGTCGAGCCTGGCGGTAATCAAACCCTTTTTCACATCAGTGATTACACCTTCAGCTTGAATTTTAAATTCTGAAGAACTTTTAAATAAGGGCTTAAAATCTTTATGCTCAAGATTGATAAGTTGTAACTTGTCACCCACTTTCAACTTTGCATTCAAACCCACTTTAGCTTTTACTAGGTAATTGGCTCCATCCTCAATAACTGCTTTTCCTTCAAACTTATCTGTAAGCACATAACCTTGATATGGAATAGATGCTATAAAATCATTTATAAGTTTAACTCCAGCCTTTTCAATTTGATTTTTTATGGGTAAAGACGGATGAAGTTTAATTTTAGACTCCCAAAGCAGCTGGCCAAAATCCCCTTCATAAACATGCATATGTAGTTCGCGCTTACTTAAAAAAGTAGAAACTAAGGCATGAGCATCTAATAACTGACCTAAAATTATGGCATCCGCTGGTGTAAGCTGTGCCCTAGCCTGGTACACATCCTTCTTAATTAAAAAACTGCGACTGGCTACAAGAAATCTTTTGTCTTCTGTAAGGCGTTCACGAATTTTCCACCACGTGCCCTCAGCACTTTTATTGTACTTAGCCTTAACTGCCATTGGAAAAACAGTAATCCGACGAATAAGCTTATGCTCAACTGCAGAAAAGGCAGAGCATGAAAATAAACCTAAAATCAAAAATAGAAGTAACTTTTTCACTAAAATATTTTACCAATCACACTACTAATTAGTAGCTGGTTACGGCAAAAGCCCGACTTTGTTCTAGTAGAAATTATTAGACTTATCTAAAAAGTAACTTTGGAACTGCTGAACCAATTATCATGGCCCCAACAAAATATAAAATTTGAGGAGAGCCACTGGATAAACTGGTAATGGCTGGGCCTGGACAAAGCCCAACAAGGCCCCAACCGACTCCAAACAAAACGGCCCCTATAAATAATTTTTTATCAATTTTTTGAGCAATAGGAAGATGAAACTTACTATCTAGAAGTGGCTTTTCACCTTTTTTAATAATTATAAAACTAATGCTATAAACCAGTATGGCCCCAGCCATAACAAAAAGTAAAGTGATGTCCCATGCTCCAAATACGTTTAAAAAACCAATGACCTTATGGGGAAGTGTCATGCCGGAAATCGTTAAACCAAGGGAAAATAACAAACCGCAAACAAATGAAATAATGTATTTAAACATAACTACATACTCCTCATCAAAAAAACCGTGAGTACGCCAGATCCAATAAATACTAATGTTGCAAAAATTGACCTCATGGAAAATCGGCTAATACCACAAACACCATGGCCACTTGTACAGCCATTACCCACCTTTGTTCCGATACCAACCAACAGGCCTGCTATAATAAATTGGCTATTTGAAAAAGTTAATTCTGTGTGAAAAGGATTATCTAAAAAATAAAAAGATAAATAGCCACCAAAAACCAAACCCAGTATAAACACTAAACGCCAAGCCTTCCCATTGTCTTTGCTAAAAAAAATTCCATGAACAATTCCACTAATACCAGCAATACGTCCTTTAAAAAGCATTAACAAAGATGCACTCAAACCTATTAAAGCACCACCGAGCAAAGCTCTCATTGAATCATTAAAATTAAAAATTATTTCCAATTGATCTCCTCCTTAGGAAAGTCAATCCATCCTTCTTTTTTAGGAAAACCTTTTGGCCTTGGTTCAACTTGTTTTTTATACTTTAGCACTCCTGTGAGGGCACATAAAAATGCCTCAAAAGAAGAGTTGTCCTCAATCAGTGTTTTTTTGTCATCATCATAAATGAATGCAATCTCAGCTTTTATTAAATGGTTTACTATTGCGCCACGAACCTCTTCACCACTCACCGCATGCTTATGATAACGTAAATATGATTTTTGTATTCCTATGGAACGTCCTATTCGCCACAAGCTAAGCTTTGGGTAAACTTCAATAAAAGGCTTATTAATACGCCTCATTAAGTAATGAGCCCTAGCAGTTAAGGGTGCCATATTCGCCCCCAATGCGTGTGGTAAGCTAAACTTCTCTTCTAAGTTGTTAGAAATATAAACTTCAGAGCATCTTTCCGTATAAGGTGTAAATAGGTTTTTCTTTTTTAACTCACGGTGACTCTTCCACAGCCATAAAATTTCAGGCTCTGTGCACTTTTCAAAACCAGGACATTTTAACTTACAAGTTATACACTTAGGCATACTCAGTGATGCATTTACAGCAATGTATTTTAAATTACTACGACTATCGTTTAAGTACTCAAATAATTGTTGATCCGATGAGTAGTCTTTTTCAGTTTTAATTTTATTTTTTAAACTATGTAAAAATATTTTATTTTTACTTACAAAATACTCAATATTAGCAACGGCTGTTTTATTAGTTTTTCCACCACCAAGAGAGACCCCTTTAAAAAAATAACTCTTAAGAGAACTTTTTAGTCCTGCTGGGTAACTAGTTTTACTTTTAGTACTTGGTACTTCTTTTCTTGGCATGCCTGCTTAATCCCCTCATGGCTATTTTTGGGGGCCCAAATCATTATGCAACCACCACCACCTGCTCCACATATCTTAAAGCCAAGAGCTCCATTATCAAAGGAAATCTTCTTTAAATCCTCAATTTCTGGATTGGTAAAGCCTGAGCTCAGCTTTACACGCATATCATTTTCCTCATTGAGAAGCCCAGGAATCTTATCCCAAGCCTTATCCAAACAGACTTGCTTAAAACGAGTGGAAACATCACTTATTCCATGTAAAGCTTCCAAAGTTTTTTTATCCTTTTCAACAACCTCTTTAATCACCTGCCAGTTATTAATGCCCGAGTGATGTGACTTACCGGTGTAAACAACCATTAAATGGTCTTCAAAGTGCTGTTTATCAAAGTCTAATAACTCAAATGAAAGCCCACTGTAGTCATAAGTTATTAAGTTTAAGCCGTGGCTGAAGGCCCCAATATAATCTTGTGTTCCGGTTGGAGTGTTTAAAAAATGAGCCTCAACATTTGAAGCCAAACGCACAACCTCATCCCCTGTCATGGGACGATCTAACCACTGGGAGAAAGCTTTAATTATACTAACACTTAAACTGGAACTTCCACCTAAGCCACCACCGACCGGACTCTGAGATGATGTCTTAAGGCTAAATCCTTGCTTTGGCTGCCAGTACTTTAAATGAGAAGACACTAAAACTAACTCAGGGTCTTCACAAGAAAGAAGCTCCTGTAAGTTAGAAAAGCTTTTTTGGTAATCTAAGTCAGATATATCTAAGTGTATTTCACTAGTGGTTTTAGGTTCCAGTTGCACTTCAGTAAAAATTGAAATGGATACATTGATCGTATAGCACTTACCCACAATAGAGTTTAGTGGCCAACAGTCTAGCGTTCCACCAGCTAAGTCCACTCTTGTTGGTGATTTAACAATTATTTTAGACATAATATCTCCCAAGCAATAATACGAAAGTTTATCACTAGTTTAACTCATTTAGATAGGTTTTTAACTTATTAACATCATCTTTTTGCAATTCAAAAATCTGAGCTCTATTTATAAATGTGGCAAAATAGGAGCCATCTATTTCTTTGCTAATATTTAAACCCCAGTTAGGTATTTGTTCATTTTTAAATACAAACTCAATTTTTAAAGTAGGGTCACTAAGACTATACTTTTCAAGAATACTGCTATTTTTTATTTCACTAACAAACTTAAAAACTTTAATGGCCATAAGGTTACTTAAAAAATTAGCAATCTTTTTATCTGAAAATACCATTTGTTCATGATGTGGATTTTGCCAAATTTTCTTTGCCCTATTATAGCTAAACGAATAACTCTTACTCATATTTTTTGTAAAAATCACTTTTTTGATATTTTCTTTTAAAATAAACAAATGCTTCCATCTAAAATCATAAATACTTTTTGTACTCACATTTAGCCAATCAGCATTTGTTGCGTACATTTTTTTAGTTTTTATATCCTGTATATAAACCCGTCCATCACTAGTTTTTTTATTGCTAACAAGAATATCTTTATATTCACCGCCTTCAAATTTAAACCCAATGTTTACAGTGGCCTCAGAAAAAATACTTTCATCATCTAAATTATTTAACTCTTCTAGAGGCAAACTCAATAACTCAACTGCACTATTAATATACTCTTGATCCCCTGGGTATTCCATAGGACCTACTAATTGCCATGTGGCATTTATTTTTTTTAAAAAAATTAATTTTTCACCATCAGTAATTTTAAATTCTTTAAGCTCTTGTAAATTTTTATTTGGGAATAACTTTGTTTGCTCACTTTTATTTTTGTCTGCATATTTAATTTTTGAATAATCATAAATAGTATAGCCAACAACTCCGGCCACAAATAAAGCAAAAAATATGGTCTGTTTGAACTTCACAGGCTAGGCACCTTTTCTTCTGTAAAATAAAATCCCACTTAAGATTAACAACATCATTGGCAGAAAGAAACTAGCCATAACCACTGAATTCCTTAGTCGGTCAGTCATGATTAGCTTAGTTCCTGGCTCTTCTTTTTTAGGTATGGAAATTAAGTCTGATTCATCAGTAAGGTATGAAACAGTATTTAAAGCAATTCTTTGATTAATCCCCATGAATAAATCTTTATTAGCTAAAAAATCACTATCACCAAAAACAACAGCTTTTGGCTTTTTATTTTTGTTAACTTGTATTGCTAATACTTTTGCAGCTCTAACCCCAGGAGTCACATTCATTTTTAGTTCATTAATGGTAAAGCTCTTATCAGGTGTAGCAATTAAGGGTAAGTAAGTATACTCACTGTCAGTACTTGATTTAAGAGTAACCAACTCTGAAGCCAATTCAAAAACTGAATAGATTTGCCCGTCTTGTTTAATGTCCTTAGTGATTTTGGACTCTTCATCAAACTGTATACCTAAAGCTGTTGTTGGACTTCTCCCAAGCATTTCAGCAACTTCTGCAATAATAAAATTATTTCTAAACACAACCCCAAAGTAGGTTAGAAGTTCATTAATATTATGCTCCTGACCGGGATCAGCGGCTATTAATAAACGTCCACCAGCATCCGCAAATAGTTTTAACGCAGTAATTTCGTTTTCAAATAAATTTAACTGTGGTCCTATTATGGCAATTGCGTCTGCATCTACTGGTATCTTCACATTGGTATTTAATAAATTTAATTCTTTAACAACATAAGACTTACTTCCTAGTAATTTAACAAAATTTAATAAACCACCAGACTTAACTTCGGAAAGTGACTTCTCCCCATGTCCTGTTAAAAAATAAATAGTTTTTAATTTTTTTCTTGTTGCCCTAATTAAACCCGCTAAAATATTACTTTCATTAATAGGGTTATCAATTTTTATTTTTTTACCAGCAAACTTAATTATACTTATAATATCATCTCCACTAGGTATGTCTCCTAGCTCTGTTTTGGCCTTTAAACTATCCGTGTAGGTATTAACATAGTATGTCTTAATTTTAGAGTTTAAATTTTTATACCTACTAAATATTTGTTTTGCTGCCATTTTTTTTGCTTGATCTTTCTCACCACGATAAAAAGTGAGTACTTCAAGTTTTGACTCAATAGTTTTTGCCAAATTAACAGACTCTGGCGCTAATGTATTTACTTTATTTTTTGTAATATCCCATGTTTTATTATGCATCACTGACAAAAAGTTAATTGCAACTAGTAATACAATAGCCAAAGCAATCATGACTCCCATATTCATACCATGCTTGGTTGTTCTTAAAGTTAAAAACTCGGCATAAAATTTAATATCAACAATAAGGGCAGCAACAAAACTAATAACAAACATAGCTAGTGGAACAAATAGTATCGATATCCAACCACCTAAAAACACCCTTGAAGCGATTACTATTAACAAAGCAATAATACTGACCATCCAAAATATTTTACCAGCCCAGCTCATCAATCACCTCCACCTTGACGACTCAACAACTCGTCCAGATAAAAATACAAACAGTCCACAAGCACTTAAAAAATATACTATTGAACTTAACTTTAAAGACCCTTTAATGAATGAGAACAGATGGTCACCAATGGATAAATGGTCCATCACCGAAACTAATAAGTCACTCTCAGAATAAACTGTGCCTTGGCTCAAAAACCAGAGGGTTAAATTAAAAACCACTCCCATAATTACACTGGCTATTATGGAACTACTTAACGATGAACAAAATAAGCCTATAGCGACATAAGCTGAACAAACAAGAGAAAGCCCAAGGTAGGAACTAAATAAAATGCCTAGGTCAATTTTTGTAAATAACATTAAGGCTAGAGGATATAAAAAGGAAATAAATACTAGTAACAAGCTGGTGAAAAGCCCACCCAGAAATTTTCCAATTACAATTTGCCCCGATGTAATCGGCGAAGTTAATAATAGATCGTAGGTTTTCGTCTTCTTTTCTTCAGATATGAGTTTCATGGTAATTGCCGGAACTGCAAAAATTAAAATTATATTTGTAATTGAAATATGACTGACCACTACAATCTGGTGAATCGAGTACTTTACAGCTCCAGCCACCTGAGAAGCACTTGTGGAGTAAGCAAAGTCAATTAAGTTCCTAACAAAACTATAACTTAATAAGAATGCGCATAAACTAGCAATAAAATAAAACATAGGGGTAAATACTAAACCTTTAAAATCTCTCATTGAAATATTTAGAATGGACGTCATCTTATAATTCCTTATGATCTGAGCTTGTAGTTAAGTTTATAAATATTTTTTCCAAGTAATTCATTGATGGTTTAAATTGAGTAAGTCCAGCCCCGGAGTTAACAATGGCTTTAGTTAAACTTTCTGTGGATAACTGCTCTGGGTTTATTTGTATGTAAAACTTTTGACCATTCCTTTCTACCTCAAGAACTCCTGGAGTATTTAGTAATGTTTTTTGAAGTTCATCCTCTTTACGTAAAATATCCACTTCAAACTTACTAGCCACAGAAGCCTTTTTAGCAATTACAGCAAGTGAGTCTTCAGCTATAATCTCACCTTTATTAATAATTATGACCCTCTCACAAATGGCTTGTACTTCACTGAGAATATGTGTGGATAATAAAATTGTGTGTTTACCCCTTAAGCGAATAATTAGTTTTCTAATCTCAGCCACCTGCCTTGGGTCAAGGCCAACAGTGGGTTCATCTAGAATTAAAATCGGCGGTTTAGAAACCAACGCCCCCGCTATTCCAACTCGTTGTTTAAAACCCTTAGACAAGTTTTTAATCAAACGGCCCTTTACATCCTGTAGCTGAGTTTGCTCCAAGGCATAATCAATATTTCCACCAATTATATTTTTTGACAAACCCTTTAACTTAGCTACAAAACTTAAATAATCCTTAACGTACATATCATTGTACACCGGAGGTGTTTCTGGCAAATAGCCAATCTTTGATTTAACTTTTAGTGGATGCTCGTAAACATCATCTCCATCAATACAAACTTGACCGGAGCTTGCTGCCATAAAACCAGTTATGATTTTCATGGTTGTGGTTTTACCGGCACCATTGGGCCCTAGGAAACCAACCACCTCGCCACTTTTAACTGTAAAATTTAAATTTTTTACTGCGCAGCGATCCCCATAATTTTTAGTTAACTGCTTTACATTAATCATTTAAAAATCCTCATTTAACAAAGCTAAATATACTATAAAAAGTAGAACATTAGGTAGCCAATTGGGAAAGCTCTTACATACATCGACGCATTGCGATTCTGTAAAAAAACTGTCAAATATTTCTCTAAATTCTTACGACGTTTACATTTGAATGGTTAAATTTTTATCATTGGTGTAGGTCACCTTTCCGGGAGAGGATTTTATTTGCCTCAAATGCCTAATTTGACAATATATGAGATCAAACTTTAGACCTTCATACTTTATTTTTTTTGACTTAAAATTATGCTTAATAAGCTCCTGACCAGCCTTTATGAGTACCATTCTTTGAACTTCATCATTTTTTTTACTAATTACTACTGCATGAGAACTTGGGTAATCCCTCAGGTGCATCCAAATATACCAAGGCTTGGAAGCTTTAATAAGCTCTGAGTTATTTTTAGCTGAACTACCTAATAAAACTTTGTGGTTATTTTCTAAGTTAATAGTTTTAAATTTTAATTTTTGATCTTTCTTTAACTTAAGCTCACTTGTTGTTTGCTTGCCCTTTGACTTAGCCCACTGGCTAAAGTCTGCCACCTGATTTAACAACTGTAACTGCTCAGTTAAAACAATAAGTCTATTGCTTGACCCTTCTAGTTTCGACTTTTCTTTTTTACTTTTATCAAATGCCAGGCTCATATTTTCAAAGACTGACTTATTGGTATCAATATACTTCTGAAGCTCTTCAGGAGCGGACAAACTATGATTTGCCTTAATAAACTCCCCTAATTTTTTTAGCTCTATAATCTTAATGTTTTTTCTTTCCAAATCCTCAGTTATTTTTTTTATAGCCTTCTCTATTTTTCTCACTTCCTTCTCATGAAGCTGCTGTGGACTTAAACTATTTTTTACCTTGGAAGCGGCCTTACTGTTATACTCTATAACAAGCTCATTAATTGCTCGTGCGTTCAATCCTGCTGGCAGCTCCTCAACTGGAGGGAAATCTTTAACTTTAAATTTAGAAACCTGTTTATTTTCAGACTTCAAAATTAAGTTCACCCCTTTAGGAAATAAATTTACTATTATTTTTTGCTCACCCTTATCAACACTTTTTAAACTTAATACCAAGCTTCTCTCGCCTTCAGACTCTGGCTGCGCTCCTACCAAAATTGACCCTGAAAAATGCATATCTAAAAAACTAACCCATGGTTTTTTAATATTCCTGCGCGGAACACTTCCATCAAAAGGCAAAATCATGGGCGACTTTGTATTTAAGTCAATAATCCAAACGTAGGATTTTTCTCCATCCCAAAACAGTAAATAGATCTTGTGCTCATCACTAGAAACACGTTGCAACTGTGTTCCAGTAAGTTTATTTAGTTCTGTGCAAATTTGTTGTACTTCTATGTAGTTAAGTGGTTTCACAACAAAAATTATCTACTAATTCTGCCCTGCTGACTAGGTCTAATTTAACTTCCGCACTTTCTTTAGATTGAATTCTACAGTAAAGTTTGCTGTAATAGTACACATAGGGCTTGCCCCCCCTCGTAGAGCAAATCACTTCAACTGCCCAGCTGGGCTAAGGATCAAGTTATGGCTAAATTTATTATTTATATTTTTATTTTTACACTGGCATACATACCACTTCCAGCATCTGCTGAGTGCAAAGGAAGCACAAGCTTAGTATGCAAAGGTAGCAGCTCATGTGTTTGGGTTCCAAAGTATCAGAAAGACGATGGAACTAGCGTATCTGGCTATTGCCGATCTAAGGGCGGTAAAAAAGCTAAAAAAAGCAAAGCTAAAAGCAAAAAATCTGATAAAAAAGACAAGAAAGCTAAAAGTAAAAAGTCTGATAAAAAAGAGAAAAAGGCTAAAAAGAAAAAGAACAAAAAAGATAAAAAGAAGTCTAAAGACAAAAAGAAAAAGAAGAAAAAAAAGTCTAAAAAGAAAAAATCTAAAGATTAGTTTAAATAAAAAAAGAGAGGCCATGGCCTCTCTTTTTAATTTCAAATTGTTTTATATTGCTTCTTAATCATTTAATAAAGAATTAATGGCATCATTACGAGCATCTTCTTCAGACATAAAACCTTGCTCAACTGCTGCTCTATGACCCGACTCTATCATTCTTTCTTCAATTAACTCATCAGAAAAATTTGGAGTATTTTGAGACTCTACAGTTCCAAGTACGTTATCATGAGTGTTATAACGCTTTGTTTGCTCTTTAACTTCATCATAAGAATGAACAGATTTATCTCTACCTAAAGCATCAACAGCTTGATCCATTGTTAAGCTTGGAGTTTCAGTTAAGTTAACTTTAGCTAATTGCTTATAAACACCATCAACTTTTGTGAATACAATTGGCTTTGTAACATCGTCACTAGAAACAAATACTATTATTACAGTGTCACAGTTAATATCAATACAGCTCATTTGAGCTTTTCTGTGTGAAACTAAGTTGTCATTAACATATAAGTCAGAAGCTTGCTCATCAGAAATATCAGCAACATTTTTAGAGAATGATAGAACAATCTCTTCACCATCATTAATACTTGTATTAGTGTAAACTAAAGAATCACCCTGCTCACTGCCTAATAACTCTAATTTATTACCATCAGATTTAATTTTAATGTTTAGTTTTTTTATGTTTGAGTTTGTGAACTCAGAAGCTGGGTGATTTGCTCCTTCTAAAACTTTTTTCTTAGCAGTCTGCATTGCCTGCAAAGCTATAGCTGCAACTTCAGCTTTATATTTTTCTAAAGCAATTCTATCATTTTCTGAAAGGTCACTAGTATCATCTAAGTCACCATCAAGAATTTGAGAAATGATTTCAGAACCTTCTTCACCAGCTTTTTCTTTTACTATTTCATTAAATAGTTTTCTTTCTGAAGCTGACATTGATTTATTTAAATTTTGTAATTGTGTACTAATTATTGCTTGAGTCTCTTCAAGTTTTTCAAGTTTCTCTTGTTGTAGTAATTCTTGAACTGTTAAAGTTGTGGCTGGCGCACTGTTTGATTCAAATCCTCTTTTTGTACTACACGCAACCGCAAGTAATAAAGAAGAGCATAATGCCACTGTTCCTAAAAGTTTGTTTATTTTCATATTAATGTTCTCCTTAAAGAGGTTTAATTTTACAATAATCTATTAAGCAAATTCCTCACCAATATTTCATTCATTATAATCTAATAATTACAGTTACTTGGCTTATGCCTATTTTATCAACATTTACCCTTTGACGTAAATTGTTAGTCAATACTGACGAACATTTGTCGATTAACGGCTTTCATAGTAGTTTTGTTTACATGGATATAAATAGTGAACAAGTCGAAGTTTTGGTAAAACAATGCCAGGACGAATCTCCCTTTGGAACTAAAGCTTTCAAAGAGTTGGTTGTGTTATTTCAACCTTCTGTTCACCGGTTTTGCTATAATTATATTAAAAATGATAATGATGCTGAAGAACTCACGCAATCTATCTTCTTAAAAGTTTATCATAATATAAAGAACTTTAAATTTGATTCTAAGTTTAAAACTTGGCTTTACCGAATAGCCATGAATCAATGTGCAGACTTATACAATAGAAAAAAAAAACAAAATAAACTTAAGCAAGAAATGATGGAGTACAGAAACGACGTTGCCCCTAAGGAAACTCATGCTGAGAAGCTAAGCCTACAAGATGATATTGGCTCTTACTTACACAAAATGCCTGACTCTGAGCGTGAGATCTTAATATTAAGGTTTTATGAAGACTTAAAAGTGAAAGAGATTTCTGAAACACTTGGCATTAGTTTAAGTGCTGCCAAGATGAGGCTCTCAAGAGCCATTGAACATTTTAAAATTCTATATGACCCCTGAAGCTCAAAAAAATGAATTAATAACTAATAAACTAATTTAACGTAAAGGTTTAAGATGAGTACAGACGACCCCAAAAAGCCCCTTTCAGACGAAGAGCTAGAAGCGCTGTTTGAAAAGCATAGCAAAAAAAATGAAGCTGATATTAGCGGTAGTGATCTATCAGATAAAATTGTAGACCGCGCTAGACGCCAGTCTTCTAGTAAAAATGTGGCTGAATTCGCTTTTGTGAAGTTCTGGACAGGTGTGTTAGAGTTTGCCGCACTTTTTGGTACTTTTCTTAAACAAAAAAGTGTAGATAAAGACAATAGTAACGATGATGAATCTAATAGGAGTTAAATAATGGAATCAAGTAGCTTTCAAGAAACACTTATGACTTCACTCAACTCAATGTGGGTTGGTACTGTACAATTTATTCCTAAGCTCTTAGGAGCAATCATTTTATTCATTATTTTTTACATCATAGCAAGCACTGTTCGAAAAGTAGTTTCAACAGCTCTTGAGAAAATTGGCGTTAATCAGCTTTTTGATAAACTAGGACTATCTAAAAGCTTATTTTCAGCAGGAATTAAATCCCCTCCATCGACCCTATTTGCTAAGATTTTCTTTTATTTAATAATGCTTGCAGCTCTTACAGTTTGTGCTGATGTTTTACAACTAAGTAAGGTGACCGCTGCCATCTCCAGCTTTATTAACTATATACCTAATATATTTGGCGCAGCCTTTATCCTATTCCTCGCTCAAATGGCAGGTATGTTTATTCGCGAAGCTTTAGAGGCAACATCTGAGCACTTAAACTTTGACTACGGAAAGGTCATTGGTAATGCTCTTTACGCTTTAATCTTTATTATTGGTATTGTTTTAGCTTTTGGACAACTTCAAATTGAAACAGAGCTTCTAAGTAATGTTATTCAAATTTTATTACTTGCTGCCGGTGCGTCCATAGGGATTTCTCTTGGTCTTGGTACAAAGACTATCTCTAACAAGATTATTTCTGGTGTTTACGTTAGAGAAGACTTTAGAGATGGTGATACTATTCGATTTAATGATATTGAAGGTGAAGTACTTTCAGTGGGATCTATTACAACTAAAGTTAAAAAAACAAGTGGTGAGATCGTATCCATTCCAAACAACTTACTATTAGAAAGCGTTGTTGTTTGCAAAAGATCATAAGGTCAATTTTAAATAAAAAAAAGGATAGAGCAATGGTTAGCTACTCTATCCCAAAAGGTTATTAAGCTTGGTTAGAGCTTAAAAGGTCGTTGATTGGCCGGGTATTAATAGTATATTTCACGTATCGTGCCACCTGAAACAGGATATGTTCGACCTCAGCAAGCCTTACCTACTTAAGTCTAGTCACTGTATACAACTTTGACGGGAGCTAATTTGGAACTTTGTTCTGCTTGTAAGTATTTAAAATAACTCAGGGTCGATCTTCAGTTGTTACAAACTGATACATAATTGGAAATGTAAAACACATTCACTGATCAAAACTTTATCAATTAGCCCGAAATGAGCGTAGCGAATGTTAGGGCGATATACATTAATTTTTAACTTGTAGCGTGTCCGTCCCCATTGGACGGCGCGATACCAGTTAAAGTTCATTAAACCGAAATGAGCGTAGCGAATGTTAGGGGCGTGTTGCTCTTATTGGACAGTCTGGAATTAAAATAAATTTTAGCTTATGTATATAGCCCTACCGTAATTGAGCTCGTTTTTACAGACTAGTTATCATCCTCGGATAATACAATTCCTTGTACGGTGCTATAAACTACATGACCAGAACCATCAGTAAACTTTAATGGAGCTTTCACATTAGATAATGAAGCACTTACACTATACCCACCGCTAGTGTTTATAATGGTGGAACCAGGCACATTACTAACAATTGTTTTAGATAATACCGGCATTACAAATGTTGCGTCTTCAGTAACAAGAGTACCACTCACGTTATCTAAATTTAGAGTTTTTAAGCCCGGAACTGTGGATGTGAGCGCACATCTGGCGACCCCATTATTGTCAGTGGCATTACAGTTATGCACCACCACACCAGTCCCAGTTGTAACACTCAGCTGAGGTATAAAGTTAGTCACTGGAGACCCATTACTATTAATTGCATGAACTTCTATATACAAAAATGAACTTCCGTTAGCCACACCCTGACCCAACACCTTAATACTAGAGTTCAAGAAATCTATAGTTGATCCAAACTCAACTCCTCCGCCATCGGAGAAGCAACCAACCGTAAACATCATCAATGGCGACATAGTCATTATTGCTATAAGCTTTTTAAACACAGTATCAATACCTCTAGGTCCATGTATTTATTTTATTACAAATACCTATCGGTCTAGTCTAGGTTTTATAAAGGGCTCTGTTTCAATTTTATACAAAACAACCCCAAAAAAAGCCTTAATAATTTATGGTTTATTCATAAATAGAAATTGTTGCATATTGAGTCTCAAAATAGGACAGGAATAGTTGTATTTTTAACTAGCCATTCTCAAAATAATTGGATATTTTTACTCCATGGAATTTTTAGATCAGTATAAAAATGTAATTTTAATTTGGTGTGCCCTTGGGCTTGGCGCTGGTGTTATTGCAAAATTTCTTTTACCAGGCAAAGACAAAGGTGGGTTAATCTCCACAATCATCCTAGGGATTGGCGGATCTTTCTTAGGTGGATTCATTGGTAATTACTTTGAAATTGGCGGCGCCAATATAACTTCTGGTATTAATATTATAACTATTATCACTGCTATTGCTGGAGCATTTGTACTTCTTATACTTTTTAGAATTTTAAGATTTCTAATATGAGTAAATTTTTATATTTGCTAATATTATTTTTGCCCTCCTGTGCAAACTTCACTCCTAATGATCAAGCTATTATTAACATAGAAAAATGTACCCCTGTGGGAGTTAATAAAATACCAAGCTCTTGTTCTCAAAACTTTACTTCACATGTTTTTAGCGGCAATTTTTTTAGTATGCGCTCTAAATACATTGGTAATTTTGTTGGTAATGTTGTTCTAGAAATTAAAACTGGAGAAAAATCTATTATGTGTAAAACTGAAGTAAATGATCAAAATATTGCTTTTTTACGCGCTTTAAAAAAGGGAGACCCAGTTAAAGCCTCTGGCACTCCCACAACAATTACTCGATTTAAACGCTCTCACCACAGTTATATTTTATTGGAAGACTGTAGCTTTGCTTTTTAATTTTTTGGCTAAATCGCTCTTATTTCAATAGGCCTTTTTTACACCCATTTTTTTGTAAAATAGCCATTAATTTGTCCAGTTAACGCATCAGATTATAAAGTATTATCCTTTTTGGTAGACACTTTCAGGGGATTAGCCGTATTATTTCTTCTAAGGCTTTTGCCTTAAGAATATTAACGAATAAAAATAAGGAATATATATAATGAGCACAGGTACAGTTAAGTTTTATAATGCAGGAAAAGGTTTTGGTTTTATCACTCCGGATGATGGAAAAGACGTTTTCTTCCACGTTTCTGAAATTCAAGGTCAAGAGCCACAAGATGGTGACAAAGTTGAATACGAAATGGGTGAGAGTCAAAAAGGCCCTTGTGCTGTTAGCGTAAAAGTTGTTAATTAATTTTTAAAAATTTATTAATACTAAAAAGCCTAACTTGAAAAGTTAGGCTTTTTTTTATTCTTTTTACTTCGACTCAAGTCTCTCTTTTAATTCATTGTTTTCTTCTACTAAAACTTCCATTTGTAACTCTAAGTTTGAAATCTTTTGATTTAATAAATCTATAGCTCTTTGCACACTACGACCTTCTGCTGCTATTTTTCCAAAACTATAAAAGTTACAAGTTCCGTCAAAACTCCAAGAGTCACATGGCTGATGCCTATATGTATTAACTCTTATATTTGCAAAAGCTACACTTGAAGCAAGTAGAACTAGCCCAACTAGCATTAATTTTAATTTATTCATTTTTTCTCCTTAGTTAGTCCAAGGCATACCTATATTTTGCCTATTAACCGATATAAATTAGTTAAGCTATTTTTACCTACCCCCTTTGGATAGTAATAAACAAAGCTTTTTCTTTAACCTACTACTCCTTTATTAGAGACAATGATCCCTACTAAAACAATTATTTTCTTATTTTTTAAGTTTTTAAGAATTTATTTTGAATACTTATTTTACTTGTTTTAAGTTCGACCACCCACTCACATATCTTGGAGATAAATGATTACGATTCATGGCCCAAGCCTTATTACCCGCCCCACAGGCCGCAACTCTAAGGGTGCCCTTGCCCTCAATGCTATTTATCCGGTCCATCACCTGCATTAGCTTTAAGGCCTTTTCATCATCATAGTTTTCAAAGAGGCTCATCTGCTTTTTACTCTCTTGCTGTAAACTATTTAAATAGACACCTGCTTTTTTATACTTATAACCTTTTTTATATATCCTATCTAATATTAGATTTGCACAGCTTATGGCCTTACGACTATCAGATGTGGGAGATAGCAACTTAATATAATTGGTAGCCTTATAAGTTTTGTTCCGATGATGGTGCGAGGTACGAATAAAGACACCTATTTCTCCACAGGTGGATTTTTGTTTACGTAAACTCTCAAAAGCTGAGCTTGTATAGTTTGCCACTGCTTTTTTCAAGTCTTCTAGCTTGTAAATTGGGGTTCCAAAGCTTCGACTGCACATTATACTTTTTTTAGGCTTAGTTAACTCTTCTAAACTAAAGCGATCGTACCCCTGAAGCTCTTCTTTAATTTGCAACCCAACTTTTGTGAACATTTTTTTTATATATAAATCATTTTTATAATCACGAAAATCTTTAGCTGTTCTCAATCCCATTAACTGCAACTTAACCTCTAAGGCTCGGCCAATCCCCCAGACCTTACCAATAGGTGTTTTGCTTAAAGCAATATCTTGCCGAGACTGGTCTAATAAAACAACTACCCCTTCTGCCTTTTTAGACTTTTTAGCAATATGGTTAGCGAGCTTAGCTAAAGTTTTAGAGCTCGACACCCCTATACTTACTGGTATGCCAGTGTTCCTCTCCACTATTTTTTTTATCATACGGGCGTATTCATTTAAATTCTTAAAGCCCGTTAAATCTAAGAAAGCTTCATCAATAGAGTAAACTTCCATGCGTGGAGAAAATTGAGAAAGTGTTTGCATAACCCTATCTGATAAATTGCTATACAAAGAAAAATTTGATGAAAACACAGATACATTATTTTTCATACAAACATCTTTTACTTTAAAATAAGGAGTACCCATTGGAACGCCTAAAACCTTCAGCTCTTTACTCAAAGATACAAAGCAACCGTCATTATTTGATAACACACCAACAGGAGCATTATTTAACTCTGGCCTAAACAACCTCTCACAACTACAAAAAAATGAGTTACAATCTACGAGGGCATAGATTTTATTTTTTTCATTTATTTTTAGCATCTTATTTAAACTTCTCTAGCTATGGCAGTAACAACTCCAAACATTATGAAGTTCATTTCTGTGGTGACCATTATAGGCCTATTCGTTTTATTATCTGATTTTAAAGTTATACAATCTGCTTTTTTATAATAGCGCTTACAAATCATGGCCCCATCTAAATGAGCCACCACAACTTTATTGTTTAAAACCTCTATGGAACGATCCACCACTAAAATATCACCTGGTAAAATAAGTGGCGCCATAGATTGGCCAGTGGCTTCAAAAAAAAATGTACTGGCTTGATTTTTTATAAAACGCTTATCCAGGGATTGATACTTTTCAATAAAGTCATCACCAATACCAAATAGCCCACAAGAAACTTGCCTACCCAAATATCTACAAACAGCCCTTCCTCGATCCTGCTCGCGAGATTGGAAAGTAGTATCCAACTGATTGTCTGCATTCCTAAAGCAGCTCACAGAGGCTCCTATAGGATTTGAAACAATCTTTTTTTGGGGACTATATATATGGTAGATTTTCGAGGATTTAGTGAGTTCTTGCTTTAAAAACATACACTTAACTTACACTACTTATTTAACGGTGGCAAGGAAGGCTAAAATATTAAAATTCTTCTGCTAGCATTAAGTCTTAGCCTGTGAAGCAAGTTACTATCTAGTATATATTAAGCATTAAACCTTGCATTATATCTCACCCAACTTGACCTTATATTAAACCTAGTACATTCTCGTCTAACGTGACCTTTGGGGGATTAGCTCAGTTGGGAGAGCACTTGATTTGCATTCAAGAGGTCGCAGGTTCGATCCCTGTATCCTCCACCAATTTTCGGGTCACTTTTTTTCAAATTCTTAGTTAAATAAATGAAATTATTGGAGAGTTTCTATTGAAAAACCGATAATTAGCAGGTTTGGAGTGCTCTGGGTTCCCCCCGAGTCCCCTCCATTTTGCTAATGTTAGCATTTTTTTCTGCTAACAGGTGAGCCGTCCTCGATAGAAGTGTAAATCCGTGAGCTAACTCTAGCAAACCACCTTTGTTACTGAATTTTAACAACTGTATCGCACTGGCAGAAAGGAGTCAGAAAATCCAGCAGCATACAGGCAGAAAACAGGTCATAACATTGGAGGTAAAATGAAGCAACAAATTGACCCACAACTACAACAAAAAGAATATATAAGTGATGCAACAGCAATTAGTAAATTGCGAAAACTAAAGCAAATAACTCAAGCTGAAGCAGGACTTTTATTGAACTGCTCTATTTCAACAATTAAGCGCAGAGAACACAAAGATTGTAACTTAACAGTCGACGAAATAGATAATTTTTTAAAAGCATACGGTTACACCAGAAGTGATTTAATTAATATAAAACTATCACGACCGGTAACCGTGCGAAATCATAAGTTACAAAAAACAAAAATTATCGAGCATAAATCACTAAGGCGAAGTTATAAAAAAATTATAACAAAAGAAGTTTTAGCGTTAATAGAGTTACGAAAACGTGCAGGAACTTCAATTAAAGACGCTTGTGAGAAATGTAACTATAACAGAAGTACAATAGGAGCTATTGAAAATGGCCGGATAACATTAACTGAAAAACGAATAAAACACATAGTCGCCTCTTATGGTTTCAGGATGAAAGATTTTAATTCAATTTTAAAAAGTGATTTAGACAGGCTTGGAATCATAGACGAATGTTTTCAAAAACTCAGAAGGCTAACAGATGAAAAGCTCTCAATTGTGGTCAATTTATTGAAAACAATATAATTGCAAAAGGAAATAACAATGAATAATCAAAAGAAAGATCAAAAAATAAAAACAAAATGTAACAAGACCTCGTCAGTATTAAGAGTAGATTTTACAGTGGCTGACATCATTACTAATGAGCTTGATCAACTGAAAAGAAAAAAGAAAGGCTCAGGTAAAATAAATGCAAGCGCAATTTTATCTAAAGTTTTACCCAAATTAACAGACTCAGATCGCAATGAAATATTAGCACAGTCTGTTACGGGAGAGGATCGACAAAAGGTAGCTTTTGGCAATTACATTAAGAAACACAAGAAAACGAGTAAGAGCCAATTTTTAGATTTAGTTCTGTATGGTGAGATTAATATTAATGAATACCTACCAGAAGAAATGAGGAGACAGAGATGACAGGTTTAATTATTCAAGGGATGGCTAGAGTGATCAAATTTGGGGTATATTTAGCTCTTACAGGCAATTTAGTAACCTGTACTATGGATTTAAGGGAAAACGCTTATAAATCTGTTACTGGAGGGCTAGTGAACCTTAGGTCAGTGAACAGAGTACTAACGGTCCCTAGAAATTAGCTAAATTTGGCCAGGTTACTGACCTGGCCATTTACATTGAAAGTAATGTTTGTTGTTTGCGAAATCGATTTTCTTAAGTCTGATCTTAAACAATAAACAAATATTTCCATCAATTTAATCTCTGGAAACAAAGCTTAGGTTTCCTAGTTTTTTATTATTTTCCCACTAAACATTTTGTCCATGTGGCATCCAAATACGAGCTCATTACTCCCTTCAACATTAAATGTAATTTCGACCTCTTGGTTCAAGGGGAGTTTTTTGTTGATATTTAACTCTTCTAGAATGACTTCTGAGATATTTTCAAAAGTTGTGGATGGGCTCACATAGCAGCGGCCTCTCGATTTGATTCCTGAGGTGTTACCATAACCCCATTTCGATATTCAACCCCGGATAAAAGATTTTCAATTTCCTCAAAGCCACGGATCTTTCGCCACTTCTTTTCACACTCCTGCAGAAGCTTAAAAGCCATTGTTGTTGCGGTCTTAGTGCTCCCGGCACCTCGCGTGGTCTTTGTTCTCAGCTTCACCGTTGCGAAGCTTGATTCGATCGGATTTGTTGTCCTAATACTTGTCCAGTGCCTTGCTGGGAAGTCAAAAAAAGTTGTCAACCGATCCCAGTCTTTCTCGAGGCACAGAAATGACTTTTCATATTTTTCATCAAACGTTTTTTTGAATCGCTCTTTAGCAAGATCTGCAGACTCTCTATCGGGCGCCTTCATCATTTCGTGAAGAAGTGCCTTTGCTTCTGGCTGCACACGCTTAGGAAGCTTGTTGAGGACGTTTGCGATCTTGTGAACCCAACATCTTTGCTCTTTGGTATCTTTAAATTCTTCGATATCTCGAAGTGCTGCCCAGAACCCTAAAGCTCCGTCGCCCATCGCTAACATTGCCCCTGTAAAGCCGCGATCAACTAGCCCTCTCATTAATGTCATCCAAGCTTCTTTCGACTCGCGGTACCCCTCTTGGACCGCCAGAAGCTCTTTGTCGCCGTCCTCCGTAACTCCCATCACGACAAGTACGCAGACTTTTTTATCATCACCGAGGCGAACTCGCACGTTCACGCCATCAGCCCAAATATAAACATACTTTTTGGTAATCTGTCTTCGCTTGAAAAACTCAAAATCTTTTTCCCATGTTTTTATGAGATTACTGACTGTTGCTGGTGACAAGCCCATTGTTCCTTCACCAAAAAAATCTTCGAGAGTGCTTCCCATTTTCCCCGTCGAGATTCCTCGAAGATATAGGACTGGGATGAGGCTTTCAATCCTTGGAGACTTTCTCAGGTACGGAGGTAGGATCTCTGACGTAAACTTCTTACCCGAACGTTTGTCGTTGATTCTTGGGGCTTCGATCTCAACGGCTCCAGAACCCAGAGTCACTGTTCTTCTTTTTGATTTCCCGTTTCTGACCACAAGCCGATTCCCGTTTTCATCAACTTCGTCCTTATGTTTGCTGATCACATCTTCGACTTCAGCTAACAGAGCCTCCATCAGCATCTTCTTCGCGCCCAGGCGAACGACCTCATCAAGATTGTATTTCAATGACTCATCGGTTAATAATTTCAACATAGCGGTGTTTCCTTTCACGCTCTTTCGAGCTGGTTCTTGGTCGAACTGAAAGGTTACGCCGCTATGCTTCTATTTTCAAATCCACAACTTTCTGAAATTTCTCATGACTTCTCGTGCGCATGTTTTATCTGTTGTTCTTGTAAAAAGAAGTTTTACGGTGTTTAAATTTGAAGGTATTTTAATTACAGCAGGAACATAGCCTTTTTCGTTTACTTCAATTTTGAAAGTATCAATATTTTTTGCAGGTGTAGTGGTATTTTTATCTAGACAACCGGTTAAAGAGATAACAACTGCTATTAGTATAGTCTTCATGATTAAAAAACTCCTTTTAAAGAAAATTAGGTAAAATAAATGCAAAAAATGCTCCGACCAACCATAAAAACACTGACAGGTAGCTAATTCTTATCGACCATTTTCGAGCGACAGTACAGGCCATAGCTTTTTTTGGGTCAATGGGGCACGGAGCGTTCCTTTGCGAGTACAATGATAGTGCACTAATCATTATTAACAATCCCGAAATTCCAAAGACCAATAGCTTATTTTGTGAAAGCCAAACAACTTGCGGGAAAACACCTATAAAACCAGCAAAGGCAGCTCCCATTCCGATAGAGACTAGCAAGCTGGGTAGAGCACAACAAAGCACAGTCCCAAAGGAGGTAAATAGTGATAGATATGATGTTAATAAACTATTTACTTTAACCATTATTTTACAACTTTGACGAAGGTCAACCCTAAAGAAGTAACTATAGGCTTTATCTTTTCAGTTGATAAGTCAGTTCCTTTTTTGAGGTTTAAAGTTATTAGCATCTTTTCCATATCTACATCAACACTATTGACAGAAGATATTTCTTTGAATTTTTTTTCAGCTTTACTTTGGCATAAAGGACAGGCCATTCCATGCACTTTAATTTTTTTTATATTTTTTACGCTTTCGATTTTCTTATCTGATGACATCGATTTTATAGTTTCTCCATAGCTAATGCTGCTAAAAAATAGTGCCGATAATATAATAATTACTTTTTTCACTTTTTCCCCTTTGATTAAGTTAATGTCTAACCATAAAATTAAGTTGTGCCCCACCATCTAAATCGACACCTAAATCTATCAAAAAGTTTTTATAGAAAAGACGCACGGTAGGAATATATATTATATCTTTAAATTCATCGCTAAAAACAGTTTTTAAAATAACCCATGAATTTAACTCGGTAAATTTGGCTAAATAGGGTGCGTAACCAATACGTAGCTCAAGTCTATTATTTATAAGGTCATTCGTATTAAAAAATCGCTGTTCTGTGTATTTTGCAAATGTGTATATTCTTCGTGTTTCAAAATCACCTTGAAGTCCTATTCGGTAAAGTAAATCTGTTACCTTGCTGTCATCAGGGTTAAACTTTGAGCCGTAGCCGGGGCCTGCAAGAAGGTAGAAGTTGCCTTGTGCGGCTGGTAGATTCCACCTTTTGGCTAAGAACCCAAGCTGCAACGAGGTCGACTCCCAAGACTTAGGACTCCTTTCTACGATGAGCCCAGTGCCGAGCCAATATTTAGGGGAGTAAACCAATTCTAAGCTCTGAAATTTTTGATGACTTGTGCCCATAAGGTCAAATCCACCTTCGTAAGAGCTAGGGTGTGAGAAAGAAGCCAGAGGCAGCAGAAGACCAATAAAAATCAAAAATAAGTGTTTCATGATAGTAATACGTGAAATAGGCCCAAACTGTGACAAAATATTTTTTTTTGCTTATAGTCACATTTTATGGAGCTAGAACGTATTACTAATAAAGAGATATTGATGAATAATTCTACTGATGAACAACTCGTGATCCAACTTATTAAAGGGCAAGCTAGCGCTTTTGAGTTACTCTATTTTAGGTATGAGAAAAAAATTATGGGCTATACGTATTCAAAAATAAAAAATCTAGAAGCTTCTGAGGAAGTTTTTCAGGGCATTTGGGAAAAGGTCTATAAATCAATACATAAATTTGATTCGTCACTAAAATTCTCGTCTTGGCTTTTTACAATTTCATCAAACTCTATTAACGACTACTTTCGGAAGAATTCCAAAGTAATGTTAGAGTTGGACAAGGTACCATATGAAGCTCACAAGGATACAAACATAGATCCTCTTGAGGCAATAGACATAAATGATCTAAAATCACCGTATAAAGAGGTTTTTAATTATAAATATATTGAAGGGCTTACAACAAAAGAGATTTCAGTAAAAATGTCACTTTCAGATTCCAACGTCAGAAAAATCTTATCTAGGGGAAGAAATATATTAAGAAGCAAGTTAGAGGAGGACAAGAATGAGCTTTGATACTATTGAGCCTAAAGAGGTTCCAGCTAAATTGTCTGACAAGATTTTAAATAACTCAAGCCGACATATTGAGCCTCCAATAACTAAAGTTTTAATAAAGTATTTGGGTGTTTTTACTGTTTCTATCTTCTTTAGTCTGATTGTATGTCCGCAAAATGGAGTGGGGTTATTAAGAACTAACTTTCCTATATACCACTCATTTTTTCATAATAATCTTTTACTCTGTGGGTTGTATTGTGGGTTTATGTTTTTCATCACGACTCATTTAGTTTCATTTTATCTTCTTAATCATTTTGAGAGAATAGTTATATTTAAGAAAATGGGCTACCTTCCAGCAGTCTGTTTATCTACATTCTTTGCTTTTTCAATGACACCGTTTTTTACAATAGTTGACTTTTCTTTGTTGTATACGATTGGCTGGCTTGGAATTGCTGTTTTATTAATGATATTTCATAAGAAAATGTTTATGGCAAAAGTAAACAATTATTCTTTTTAGGATATAAATAATGATCACAAACAATATGAGTGTTAATGGAATTACTTGCGGAAAGTGTGTAAAACTTATTGAAAATACTTTGATGTCGGCAAATCTTTCTTTAAATGATATTGAAATAAATAAGGATACTGGGTTTATTCAATTTAGTAGTTTGAAAACAGTTAGCCCTCAGTTGCTAAATTCATTATTTAAAGAAAAAGGAATATCAAAATATTCATTTAGCCATACACCCAAAAAAAATAATAAAAATATATTTACATTTATTAAAAGACTATATCCTTTATTTTTAATATTTGGCTATTTACTGCTGACAGTCATAATTATTTCATTTATCAGCAAGGACTTTTCGACCTTAACTCTCATGTCTAACTATATGGGTGGTTTCTTTATTGTGTTTTCTTTTTTTAAATTTTTAAATTTACCAGGCTTTGTTGATGCATTTCAAACTTATGATCCGATAGCAAAGAATTGGAAAAATTATGG
>CALLBC010000080.1 GCA_938001965.1 uncultured Bdellovibrionales bacterium
TAACACTTTTACCACTTTCCTTTTAGCACCGGCAGGCCTATGGCGATCTAAAGGCTCATATGAAACACTTTCAATTCCTAATAACTCTTTGAGACCATACTTTTTAGCATTTGATTTTTGACCAAACTTATCGCGTGTCCATAACTCTTCTCCAAAATTAAGTTTAAATTTTGAAGCATCCATATTACGAGCTCTATTCGCCAACTTGTTAAATGATGATTTTCTATTTTTAATTCTATAATAACTTCTATTTACAGCTAGTAACCTTGCTTTCGCTAGCTTAATATCCTCAGCCGAGGGCGCTGGGTTTTTACTTGATATAAATTTTTTAAGCTCTGATCTCATATTTTTTAAGGTCGACTCTTCAAGTTCAATATGCTCTCTCGCCGTCTGAAAAATATTAGCTCCAATGCTGCATGTTCCAGCAGCCCAAGCTTTATTTATTAGAAACAAACCTTTTTTCGCTGATTTGCCAGTACAGGTCGCAGAGGGGGGCATCGTCCTAAATGCTCGGTTCACTAAAACTGCTCCTGAGGCCAACCCTAACTGTGAAACTGTAAAGGCTGACAATTTATTTTTATCTAAGTCTTCGCAGAGATTTTCATCGGCACTGGCGGCACAAAACACTTGGTTACGCACATCTAATACTAACTGAGCCATTTTAGTGTTGTCTTCGCAATCAGACTTTTTATATTGCGTAGTTATGGCAAAGCTTGGTAGCGAAAACAAAACAACAAGAATTACTATAATTTTGGACATGATTTACCCTCTTTATATTTTTTTTTAAATTGAGTGTGATATTTTATTCCAGCACAGGCACCAATGGCTCGGGCATAGTTCTCCCCTTCTGTCTCCGGCCAAATCTTTGTAGGGATTTTCTTTTTTTGCTTGTTATAACAAGCCTGCATAACTCTTTTAATTGTGGACGAGCAATAACTTTTACTCACTTTATAGCAATCTCTATAAAAGGAATTTTTATTATCACAAGCCATCTTAGCTGTTTCTTTCACTAAGTGCTTTGACCAAGTTTTTTTATGCACTTTCTCAAAACTTGATTTACTTTTTTTACTTGCGTACGTATTAAAGCTAAAACTAAGTAGTACAATTGCAATTAAATATTTCACAGCGCTCCCCTTAATATTATCTATATATTTTAGTAAGAAGTACCCCGGACTACAACTGAAGAGCCATATAAAAAAAGCTTCAAGACCATAGGCTTGAAGCTTTAACAATTTATTAATTTAAGTTTTTTAATTTAAGATTTAAGTAAGTCTTGAGCTTGAACACCACCCGTTCCACTATCACCAAAGTTTTTAATATTATTACCAAGAACATTCAGCAGTGAACGCTGTAGCGTACCCACAGGAGTTGAGTACATTTTCTTACCATTATCAAAACCATTATATCTCAGTACCCTACCTGTTTTAATTTTATTTCCAGCCTTACCAATCGTAAACACTGGTAGATTACTATGCCCGTGAGTTCCACCGTTAGCCATATGTGAACTAGCAAATATAAGACTATTATCAAGCATATTAGAGCCGCCACCATCATCAGTATCTTTTAATTTTTTAGCAATTTTATTTATTAGTGAAAATCTATACCTATCAATAGCCAAATGCATCTTAGTATATTCTTCGTACTTCTTTTGATTAGAATTAGCTCCTTGCCAGGCATGGGTCAAAGTATTGTGAAAATTTGAAACCCCACTTACTTCAGGTAAGAAATTATAGTCTTCACCTTTACCATTATTCCTTCTTTCATCACCTATTGAAAATGAAAATACTCTTGATGAATCACAGGCGTAAGCTAGAGGTATTAATTCAGCAAAGTGTTTTGCGTTATTTTGAAAAGTGTTAGAATTTGGAGCATTTGGGATATGACAGCTATCAACATCACCAATATCCACATTGATTGAGCTTTCAACTTCCCTAACGCTGGTTAGGTGTCTATCTAGTATAACTTTATCACTCGAGTTTAATTTAGTTTTTAAACTATTAATATCTTCAACTAAAAAATCTAACATACTTTTCTTAAGTAAGTTTTTACGGTCAGGCGTGTTGTTGTTATTTCCAGCTATCTTGTTCTTCAATGAGTTTGGGAATAAAATATCAAAAACCTGCCTAGCGTTAGTATATTTTGTCACTGAATTTCCATTTGAATAAAAATTATGACCACAAGAAGAGCCTGGCACTAAAGACATACTCCCTTGAAAATGTCCCCTACCTATTGCTTTTAAAGCTAACTGATCCCAAGAAAAATAATTTTTTTGGTTTGGCTTAGTATTATTCTCTTTTTTATGAAAGTAATATCCCGTAGCCAATGTATAAGATAAGCCAGGGTGAGATTTACCATTTCTTGTTCCATGGTTACTTAAGCCTATATATTGATTAACATAGTCTTTAACATCACTTAATTCATCTATCGTTCTTTGCGGCACAAACAATGACTTTCCACCTGTCCCATTATTTATATCTCTTCTTTTATTATAGTCCCCCATAAAAATACCAATTTTTAGATCAAAAAATAAAGCTCGTAATGGAGTATTTGCTGCTCTGGCATAATTAATCCCATATAAGGATTCAAAAAATGGCAAGGCCAAAAGGCCTCCTGACTGTATTAAAAATTTTCTTCTATCAAATTTAGCCATAAATTATCCTTAATTACTCTAATTGGTCTGAATATTTTGTAAATAGTGGGTTAACAACAATTTTTTTGATTATATCAGTAAAACTTAATTTTTCACCTTCACCATTAACTGAAGAACTTAACGACATACAATCTTTATATCTAGATGAATCTTGCGAGCCGAGTGCATAGCGAGTTAATTTTTCAGAAATACAATAATTTAAATCTTCACGCCTAGTATCATATATATACTTTGCCATATCTTTGACATCACTAATTTTTGTGCCATCTTCCAGCTCTGAACTAGTATTAATGTCATGACCAGTTTTATATTTTGCTCTCCACTTACCAAAGTTATCAAATTCTTCAAAGGCAATACCCATTGGATCCATAACCTTGTGACACGCATAGCACGAACTGGCTTGATCAGAGTGCGCTTTTACAATTTCCAGTGGATTAGCATTTGGACCTAACTCATCGGTAGCTCCATCAATATTTACATTAGAAGGTACTCCTGGAGGTGAATCACAAAGGACATTTTCTAACATCCAGCTACCACGGCTAATAATGTGAGTGTGATTTTCTCCACTTACATAAGACAAAATAGAGGCTTGAGTTAATAAACCCTGTGAGCGTAAAGTACTCTGTAGCCCATCCATCAACTCTAATTTACTCCCACCTTTGTCAAAGCCATAAACATTTCCAAGTTTATCATTAATAAATGAAAAGTCTGAATTCACAAGTGTTGTAACATCTAACTTATCTTTGATAATTTTATTCATAAAATGAATAGTCTCACTTAATTTTGCAGAATTTAAATTATTTTGATTTTGATTTAATAAGTTATCATTAACGTTAGAGTTTATTCCATTTAAGTGAAAACCATATAAAGCTAAATCTTTAGCCAAAATTGCTGACTTCCCACTGACTAACATACGATCAACTTGAGCTGACAAATTAGCTTTTAATTGATTACTATTAGCAAGGTCTATTAACGTTTGGTCAGGAGAGCTATTCCATAAAAAATAGGATAAACGAGTTGCTAACTCATGATCAGTCAAGTCCTTTACATTCTCGTTATTAGGCATAATTATTTGATAAGCAAAGCTTGGTGAGAGCACTATCATTTGAATCGCTGCCTCAATTTTTTGGTTACGATTACTGTTATGACCTTGATTAGCATACTTATACACTCTGTTTACTTCTGCATCTTGAATGGGTCGCCTGAACAGGAGTGAGCCCAAACGTTTAATTATTAATTTTACACAAGCCTCATCGTTAGAATTATTAGGGCAATTTAAAAATTTATTTCTTAAATCTTGCTTACTCAAAATTTCACTACTAATTTGCTCAGCCATACTTAACTGTTTATTTAAGTCAGAAATATCAACTGATGAGCTATCAGCCATATTGTTAAAGCCATCACTAACACTTCTTTCTTTAAAATCAGGGTTAACATTAATTCCCAATGAATCTTTTATAGTATTTTTATACTGTTCGCTTGTTAACAAGTTAATATTAATAAAGAAGTCAGAATTTTTTTTATATGATTGTATTTGCTGAGGCTCACACCTCATTCTAGAAACTCTCGTTTCTGGATTGGTCGGCTTTACTATTACTGGAGTCTCTGGATCAATCGGCCCTACGGGACTACCCCCATCTCCACCAATACTAGTTATTTCGAGCTTTAGTTCTGAACTAGATTGAAATGAAGGAGCACAGTTATTGTACGAGACAAGTAATACAAAAAAAGTTACTGCTAAAAATATATTTTTAATCTTTAATCCCTGCATGTTAAAATAGTAACATCTATTTCGGGACTTTAGGCAGATACCTCAATAGCAGTCTTAGTTTGATACAGTATTTTTGGTATTAATTTTTGATAAAAGAAGTAATGTAAAAAACTTATACAATTACACCATACAATAAGGCTATAATAGCTATTTAAACTTGCGAAAGACTTTGGGCTTAGTGTTCGGAGACAGGTGTAAAAGAGAGATTAACTTACCTTTATCAGCACCGATCACCCTAATGTATTCATCTTTTTGATGCTTATTCACCTGCTTTTGGTCATAGACCATTCGGCGTAGGATTTCATTAGGAATGGCTCCATTTTGCATTAATGTTTCATCACGCCCACTCACTGTTAATGCTTTGTAGTCCTTTAAAATCTCTTCAACGGATTCAAAGCTTGTGCTTTTAGCTAACTGTTCAGGTGTGAGCGCCAAGGCATCAGCCATTGTAATACCCTTTTCGATTCTGTATGGATAAGAGCCCGTTCGTCTTAAAAAGCTTACTGTGCCATGAGTATTGAGCGACATCCCCAGTACATAAGCCAAAGATCTTATATAGCCACCTTTATTGCAAGAAACTTCAAAACTCACCTCACTAGAGTCTACTTTTAAAATTTTTAAATCATAAAAACTCATTTTTCTTTTAGGCACTTCCACTTCAATATCATTACGAGCGTATTCATAAAGTTTTTTGCCTTTTACTTTCACTGCTGAAAATATGGGAAGAGGAAACTCATCCATAGTCATAATCTTATTTAAAGCCTCTTTGATTTGTTCAGGAGAAAAACTCACCTCTTCTGTTTTAAGAGTTTCACCATCAGTGTCCCAACTATCAGTGAGGAGACCTAACTTAACGGTAACCTGGTATGATTTTTTCTGAGATAAAATTAACCTTGAAAGCTTTGTACCCTCTCCTAAAAGCAAAACTAATAAACCAGATGCCAAAGGGTCGAGAGTCCCCGCATGTCCCACTTCTTGCTGACCAATATGTTTTCTTAATTTATAAACCACGTCATGGCTTGTTACACCCGTAGGCTTATCAACCATTAAAATTCCATTCATCTTTGCCAACTTAACTACCTTCTTCTTCTCC
>CALLBC010000081.1 GCA_938001965.1 uncultured Bdellovibrionales bacterium
TTGCACCGTAAGCATTTACGTATTCAGCACCAAGCTTTACTAATAATAAGTTTACTTGTAAACCGGCAGCCAACTGCAAACCACTGGCTGAAGCATCTACTTGGTCAAAGGCTGTAAAATTAAAAATTGTTCCTGATCCTTGTGCTTCTAACTCACCATTAGAACTGACAAACCCAATAGAAGCATAGGGTTCAATTATTCCAAAGGACTTACCAACAATAGCCTGTAAGCCAAGCTGAGTTTGCTTATAATCCACTGTTCCCGTGTATCCCCCTTTAGCCTGACTAGATTGCGTAATTGAAGCACTAGTATTAATAAGCATTCCTCTTATTGCCAATTCCACTGGAAGCTCAAAAAAGTAGGTTAACTCAATTTTTCCTGCTAAGCTTAAGTGATTAAACTCCACATCTTGCACATCTATTTCTGGCATATAGTTGGCTTCAGCAGTAATACCGAATGGTAAGGACACTAGCGCGTAAAGCGATGCAAATGGTAAGTAATTAATTTCATCAGAGTTTGCAGGCATGGAACGGGCAACAATATCTTTTACTAAATCAGACCTAGTCACACCGGCAACTATTCCCGCTTCAAAACCAAAAATTTTAGATTTACTTTTTGCACCGGTAACTGTGCTATGTGTAAAGGTAGCTGAGAACTCTTCAAAGATTCCATCCACATCTTCTTGGCTTAAATTACTGAAGCCAAAGTTATTGGCAAATGCATGCCCTGACAAAGCCATGGTTATTAAAAATATAATCAGTTTTTTCATACTTCACTCCTTGCCGGTGACTTTCACAGGCGATACACGGTGGGTTAGCTTTATATGGACAGTGCGTAATAAAACTTTTAAATCCCACAAATATATCTAATTATGTTACTTGAAACTGCAAAAAGTAAACAGGATTAATTTTGTGCTTTAAATTTAGGCACAAAATAGAGGAAAGTGTTTCATTTATACGACACAAGCCAAAAATATTAAAAAAATACTACTTGATATTAGTTGTGTCACAGCCATAAACTCTTGATACTTAATTATAAAACTTAAAACGATTTAATAAAAAACGACTAAGGAGAAGACGTATGAAATTAATGAGCCTAATACTGGCATTACTATTACCAATGGCTGCTATGGCAGACCATATAGATAACAAATGGACATTAGGTGTTGGTGCCGGTATGTCTGTTCCTTTAAATAACGAAAACTTCAAAGATAACTTTGAGTCTGATATAGCTGGTTCAGTATGGGCCCGTTACAACATGACTCACAGATGGGGCTTACAGTTAGGTTACGACCGCGCTGAGTTTAACCCTAGTGATGAGTCTCCAATTGCACATGAGTCAATGGCTATGGATAACTTCAGTTTAATGGCTACATTAAACTTTGGTCACTTTGGTGGATTCTCTCCATATGTTGGTGCCGGTCTTGGTTTAGGTATTATGAACCGTATGACTGTATCTTCTGAGCAAGCAGAAGCTTTAGGTCTTGAGAAAAGATGGTATGAAACAACCCCTAAATTACGTTTAGGTTTTGACTACGCTCTAGGTAAAGCTATGGGTGTTGGTTTCCATGTTGATTGGCATTATTTCCAAACTGAAGATGATGAAGGTCCAGACTTAAACAACGCACAAGTATTAGTTCCAATGTTAGCGTTTAACTACAGCTTTGGCGCGCGTAATGCAGCTCCTTCTGATAGTGATGGTGACGGCGTATCTGATAAGAACGATGCATGTCCTAACACTCCTTCTGGAACAACTGTTGACTCTACAGGTTGCGTAGTTAAGAAAATGAGCGATAGTGATGGCGACGGTGTTGCTGATGCTGACGATAAGTGTCCAAGCACTCCAGCTGGTAAAGATGTAAACGCTTATGGTTGTGCTGCGAAAGAAGTATTCTCAGTAAAACTAGATGTTAAATTTGATTCTGGTAAAGCTATCGTTAAGAGTGCATACCATGACCAAATCGCTCAAGTTGGTAACTTTATGAAAGAACATACTGGTACAACTACTGAAATCGAAGGTCACACTGATAACACTGGTAAGAAGTCTTACAACGTTTGGTTATCTAAAAAGCGTGCTCAAGCAATCCGTGCATACTTAATTAAAGAATTCGGAATTGATGCTGGTCGTTTAACAGCTGTAGGTTATGGTCCAGACCAACCAATCGCTGATAACGGAACTAGAGCAGGACGCGCAGAAAACAGACGTGTTGTTGCTTCAATCAAAACTGAAAAGTAATTTACAAAACAATTCATTAATAAAAAGGCTCCTTTAGGGAGCCTTTTTTTATTCTTAATTTCTTGGAGAGCCGTCCGCTACCCACTTCTCAATAATGGCAATATCTTTAAGACTTAAAGTTCCATTTTTGGGCATCCTGGTACTATCTGTAGCATTAATTCTAGTTACTATATTAGAACTTAAGCTACTCGCCTGAGCAAAGTCATCAATTGCAAAACCGTTTCGCGTTTCTCCATTTCCATGACACCTATAACAGCTATTTTTAAATACAGCATACTCACCAGTGCCAGTTAAGTCTGCATAAGTGACTCTCTTAGTAATTACTGGCTTACCATCATCCACATCAATTGTGTTTGGTTCTTCAGGAATAAACTCGTCATTAATTCCATCTGTATTATCAATAATATTGATGAATGAAACATTTAACTGCTCAATACTTTCAGACTCATCGGCATATATATATGTAAAACTACGATCACTATCATTAATAATTACGGAGTCTGGAACTTTACCACCCACTGCCTTTTGCTTATCAATTATAACAATAAGTTGTGACCAAACTTCAAAGTCCTCTAAGGGCACATTTTCAGATTGTAAAACTATACCTTCAATATAAATTCTATCTTGGCCACCAGTGAACTTAATCCTTGGACGTCTAAATAACAAACCAATTGGATCTTCTGGCAACATATCACCTTCACCATAATAATTTTTTACATCGACTTTAAAATTCGCTTCAAAAGTATGGTCTACATTTGTGGGGAACTCATTAGAACCTAAATCCCAACTTAATGTGGACCACTCATCAGACACCTGAAGCTCGCTATCTCCCGATAGTAAATCAAACTGGCTTTTCGCAGAAGCATTCTCGTTTGCTAAGCATTCTTCATAGGAAACTTTCGTTGATCTCCAAAGGCTGTTTAAGTTATTTATTTGGGGCTGCAACTTACTACCAGTGTAGTTTTTTGCATGACTATCATCCACTGCATTTTCAGCAATACGTTCATAACCAAAGCTTTTAAATGTTGCAAAAGCAACACTTTGGTTTTCATTAGCAAACAACCCCTGCCCCGGCCCTTTATGGTGACACCTTTTACAGTTTGTCCTCAAAAATGAATAAATACCACTATCAAAAGCCTTTGATAAAACTGGATCACATCGAGTATCAACTAAACTAGATAAAACCGAACCATCATGATTTCCAGTGGCAGAAAACCCTCCGCCACAATTGGTATAAAAGAATAGAACCGCTATACCAGAAAATAATGATGTTAATATTGAACTCATTTTCATTAATTATTTACCCTT
>CALLBC010000082.1 GCA_938001965.1 uncultured Bdellovibrionales bacterium
GGGTAAACCCGTGGTGCTCTGTCTGACGACCACATAGAAGTCGGCTAAGTTGTAACAGTTAAGACTTGATCGTATCTTTACCTGCAGTGCTCACTAAAAACATTTACACATAGATTAATTTTTTAACTATAATTAGATTTAAGATAGGTCTATAATCTGACCATCATATGAGAATTCATAGCTAATACTTTTCTTTACACTATCGCTCATTAGGTTAAAGTATTTTTCTGTTTCCAAAGCTATTTTTTTAAATTTACTGTAATCAACATCTGGAGTGTAATGGCCAAAAGTTATTTTAGGTATATTAAATTCTTCTGCTAATTTAAAGGCCCTAATTGTTGATCCATGCCCCCATCCTTTTTTTGATGTTTTAATCTCATTTTCGAGATAAGGTGAATCAAAATGTAAGATATCAATATCTTCATAAATACCAGAGTCTATACCAAGAGATGCTTTTGTTAGTCTATCTCCCTCAGTATCTATTGCATGCCCATAAGACCGACCGCCCACTGTAATTTTAGGCCCCCAACACGGATCTGGATGATCTAGTTTAAAAAACTCAAAATCAAATTCTGAAATATTATATTGTTTATAAGGTTCTACTTTAAAAAAATTAAACTCTGAATTATCTTTTAAAAAATCATACTCTACAGGAAAAAATGGCTTTTTAAACATTTGGGAAAAATTTTTTTCTAAATCATCTAAAGGGCTATAAATATTAATAGTCTTACCCATGTAAATTTGAGGAAAAAAATTATAACCCATCAAGTGATCCCAGTGAAAATGGGTCTGTAAAATATTAATTTCTTGAGCTCTAGAGTAATTTTTGAATATTTTATTGGCTGCACTCATTATACCTGACCCACCATCTACTAATAAAAATTCAGTTTGTGCAGTGTTTTCAATCATTATATTTGTAGTATGGAACCCTAAACCACAGTACTCAATAAAGGTTTCACGATCTTCAAAGTTAAGATTGCTACCTTTACTTTTTATCATTTTATTTTTAAGATCCTGAGGACTTTCTCCATATGGAATTGATCCTCTAACGCCATTAAAGTGTATAATCATAATCTAATTGTATACATTCAAGAGGCACTGTACAACTCGACCTTTGTAGGTCTAGAATTTCTTGAATTTATGAAATTATAATTTATCATATATCTATGAATAATATTGAAGTTGTATTTGTCGATGATGAAGAGCAAAACTTATTTGTCTATAAGAAGTCTTTAAAAAAACACTTCGATGTTAAGACTTTCTTGGACCCAAAAGAGGCTCAAGATTACTTATTTAGAAAAAATAATAAATCGTTAGTTGTAGTCACTGACCAATCTATGCCTGTACTAACAGGAGAAGAATTGGCAAGGTCCTTAGCCCTAGAGAAAGAATATTTAAATTTTATCATGATTACAGGTAACTTAGAAAATGACGATAACCTGTCTTCACGTATCTTAAGTAAGAAATTCTTTTTTGATTATATAGAAAAACCAATTATTTGGTTTGAACATACTAATTCAATCATAAATACTATTAAGACTGCAGCATCATACAGCTGGAGAAATTTGCTCACAATGCATAGACCTATTGCCCTAGATTTATTCTGTGACAACCCATATGAAGTTGAAGAATATGTAAAGCTTAATAACCTTGTTAAAAATGTTAAGCTTGAACACAGTAACTTACGAATGTATATGATTTTCGACACCTTCATACTATGCAATAAGCTTGAGGAAGTTGCATACATAACAAAAGGCAATAATAATCACCAACTACATATTTTAGATGGAGATATTAAAACTAATTACTCTACGATTGATGAGGCTTTTGATATATTTAAAGCTCAATTTACTAATTAAATTTAATCCTGAATTTTGTAAAACCTGGTCTGCTTTCAATTAAGTCTAAGTGCGCTTGATTACTTATGGCTAAATCTCTACATATATGCAAGCCTAACCCAGTCCCCTCGTCAATTCCTTTGGTTGTGAAAAAAGGATCAAATATTTTTCCATGTATGGCTTCATCAATACCAGGACCATCATCCTCAACAAATATTTCTCTACTTTTATTCGAATAAACTTTTATCACCCCTATTTTTTTAGCTTCTTTTATAGCAAAATATGAATTTGTTATTAAATTTGTAAGTATTTGATTTATTTCAACCTGGTTAATTTCAATATCAAAACTATCTTTATCATCTATAATTAAATCTATATCATGTTTATTATAAATTTTAGTATCTATTGTTAAATTTAAGCCTTCTAATACTGTTCTAGAGCTAACTATTTCCCGTTGCCCGCTCTCTTGAGCTTTATGCGCCTTATTTCCGACCATCTTTATAATATTTGTCATTTTACTAATTAGCTCATTACTGGTCTTTGCCATATATTCTTTTTCTTCCAAAAAATCACTTATCTCATATTTTTCATCAATTTTTTCCATCTTTTTTAATGTTTCATCTGATAATTTTTCTTTTATAAGAATATCTTTTTGCTCAAATAAACCTGTTATAACATTATGATAGTCTAATATGATTCTAGAAAAAAAGTTTAAGGGATTATTAATTTCATGAGCTAACCTTGCAGACATAATACCAATGGAGCTTAATTTTTCAGATTCGATTAGCTTTGCATTAGTCTTTTTAAGCTCAATTGTTTTATTTTCAATGATTGTTTCCATTTCATTAACTAATAAATTTCTTTGTATGTATGTATTTCTAATATTTTCATTAATAGATATTGCTAAGGAGATAAACGCCATCAACATATAAAGGGGGAAATAGCTATCTGCCTCAATTGACCCACCAGCAATTGCTGACTCAATGACTGATCCTAAAAATAGAAATAATATGCAGAAAAATATAGAAATATTTCTTAAGTTAAATTTTTTATATATCTTGATGGCACTTTTAACTAAAATAAATAATAAACCAACCAAGCATAACAAAAATGATAAAGTTGTTCCAAATTGAACCTCATTACCATTAGTTCCTGTGACCACTAAAAAACACGACAAGACAGACATCACAGTCAAAGATTTAATAAAAGTTTTGCTAGTAAAACCAAATCTATGAAAAGCATAGAAAACAAGACAATTACCTATAACCAGCGACAAATCCGCAAGCTTATGTATCATTATAAATGATGTAGTTATTCCGAAAATCTCTCCTGCTGTGAGAATAAAGTATGATGCCTGTAACAGCCCTGAAGTACATATATAAGACAAAAGAGTTATATCAGAAGTTGAGTAAAATAGTATTAACATAAACAATATTAAAACAATCAGTGAGTATGTTGAACCAACATATATAATATCAGATGTGAAATATTTATTCGTTTTTCTAACCTCAGGCCAACTCATGACTCTTGCATAGTACTCACTATAAGCTCTTACTCTCCATTGTAAAGTTTGATCTTGATAAGCCGATAGCAATTCACAATTTACAACAGGACTACCATAAACACTTTTAGACTGATCGGGCTGATTATAATTAATAATTAGATCACCAACTGATATTTTGTGAGATCCATATTGAACGGAAGGAAAATATAATGAATGACCAGGCTTACAACCTAAATTTTTCACCTGAGCTGAAGCACTATAAGCAAGTGAGCCATTCCATGTTTGCTCAACATTCCAATTACTATTTTTTGGGGGCTCTAGCTGAGTTCCAAAAAATACAAGGCTTGAAACAAATAGCGAAACTAAATATTCATACATAAATCTGCGCTTCTAGCCATTCGATGACTTTTCGAAAAAGTTAACTTCCTTCAGGGCATTTTTTAAAACCATAAGTGCAATGTCAACATCACTTGAACTATGTTTTGCTGAAATTGAGAATCTAAATCGACAGGTACTCTTTGGAACAGCTGGATACCCTACAGGAATTGCGTAAACCCCATTTTTAACTAAGATATCATTGATTTCACCCATTAAGTTTTCATCACCAACTTGCACAGGTATGATTGCTGTTGAACTCTCTTCATCTACTGGCAAACCCATCGAGACTAACCCCTCTTTAAACCGGTTTATATTATCAGCTAATTTAACCTGTAAATCTCCTCTTTTAATTAACTCTATCGACTTTAAGGTCGCTGCAATTATGCCTGTTGGTAAAGATGTGCTAAATAAGTATGGCCTAGCGTAGGCTTTATACCAATTGATAAGCTCTTGTGAACCAGTAACATATGCCCCCATCGTACCAGCAGATTTGGAAAAAACCCCCATTATTATATCAACTTTATCAGACACACCATAATGTTCAGCAGCTCCTGTATAATTTTCTCCAAGAATGCCAAAACAGTGTGCCTGATCTATCATAGTTCTAAAATCAAACTCATTAGCTATAGCTACTATTTCAGCAATTTTCCCTAAGTTCCCACTCATTGAAAAAGCACCCTCAGTCACAACCAGGCAACCTTTATGATTAGCTCTTTCTCTTTCTAATACCTTTCTAAGGTGATCTATATTATTATGCTTAAAAAAGCGCATTGAAGCTTGAGATGACCCCATACCCTCTTGTATGGAGACATGACTTTTTTGGTCTGCAACCACTAAATCACCAGCACTTGCGAGACCACCAATAATACCATGGTTTACACCAAAACCTGATGACATAATTATTGCATCATCTTTCCCATGCATTTTAGCAATAACTTCTTCTAACTCTTCATGAAGAGTTGTATTACCAGCAGTTTGAGCCGACCCCCCAGTTCCTATGCCAAATTTATTATTCGCAATATTTGCGGCTTCAATAACTTCTGGATTAGAAGCAAGTCCTAAGTAATCATTCGAACCAAACATTAGTAGCTCTGTAGATGGCCTCGCATCATTAAACTTTATCTTCACTCTAGATGAATTTAGAGAATCTCTAGGGTAAAAATATGAAAACTTTTTAGATTTTTCAAATTCTTTAAAATATAAATTAAATTTACTACATCTATCTAAAATATCATTACTATCATAGCTCGCGTGTAAGAAGTCAGCTAAAGAAAATTTTTGTTCATCTAGTTGCATGTCTAAGGCATTCGTCCCGTCACTAAAATTTCTTTCTATAGCCGGCGATAAAAAACCGTCAAGGGGGAGCCGAATATCTATAGATGAAACTGCAATGTTCATTTTATTGGATGTAGCCTTTCCCACCCTTCTCACAACAAGTCTGCCACATTGAAACTCTTCAGAATTAAATTTAATTATTGAATTATTTAGTATATCACCCATTTCAAAGTCGATATCTTCGTCTCGATCTTCTATTGAGCCCTGTGCCCCAGATATTGAACAATCATTTACTTTAATTTTATACTGAGTACCAAGCGGTGAATTAAAGAATATATATAGATCTATGTCTTTTTTTACAGAGAACCTTCTATGCCTAGCTTTATCAGAAATTTTACTCATATTAACACTCCAGTCTACAATCAGTAAATTTTATAACTAAATACTCACTATCACAAGAGTCTTATAATTAAGTGCTCTCTACTCACTGACCTTAAGTCTAGATCTTATTGTTCTATTAATCCGCCCTAGCCAGAGCTCAGTCCTTAATTATTATTATAACCAATAATTATAACTTTACTTGTTACCAAGATAAAACTTTATGAGAAAATTGATATTAAAAGTAGAAAAGAATAATAAGAAAATATACAAATAGTGGCCGGAATAAAAACTAAATAATGTGGAATATCCATTAAAATGAAAATACCACAGATAAGAGGCACAAGAATAAATAAGTATAATGCGTCAAATATAGACTTCATAACTAATATTCTATCAATCCTTCAAGCTTCGTCATACGCTAACTACTCTCTAAATTCTGTACTGCACTCTTCATCCTAGAGATAACTAAACTCTTCTTAGCACCTAAATTTTCTCTATCAGAAATATGTGCCTCAACTGAATCTAGAAACAATTTGCTTTTAATTAATTCCGAAAATTCTGTAATTAAATATTTACTCAGATCTGGGCTTAAAGTCTGTGAAAAATCATTTGCTATAGACTCTCTTCCCTCGAATAGAACAACTATATCTTCTATATCATGGCTATGCATACAACTTCCTCTGCCTCGCCCTTTAAATGCCACAATTTTTGTAGCAATTAGATAAGGAAGTTTTAATACTTTTAGTTTTGTACCCTTTATTTCAAAAATTTCAGTATTTTTAAAAGCTTCTTTGTACCAAATATTAGTAGGGCCCCAAATTCCCCCGTCTACCGGCATCACGTCTAATAAAAGAGGACCTTTTTTATACCTACACGTATGTTCAGCTTCAAGGTCTTCTACAAAACCTTTTGCTCTCAATTTTTTAGCGAAAGCCTCATAACCCATTCGGCCAACCACTTCTACAATTGTATCAACATCAAAAGTTTCTCTAATATCTACAATCTCAGGCTCAGTTACATATAAAGAAATTACTGTCCCACCAACAAAAACTAACGAGTCTTTAAGGTCATCTAATTCTTTAGCAACATTATATAGTATTAATAAGTTCGCATTACTAATCTTCATTTAACTCTCTTAACTTTTTACTTATAAATTTAGTAGCCCAATCTCTCTCTCTAGCTCTACCCATACGTATCATGTCCAAAGCGGCACAAAGTTCATACAGATCGCTATCAATCAAACAAGCATCCGCAACAGAATGATGAATTGGATGTACATATGTCCCTCTTTTCTTCCCACTCACATGTGGCCAAGCATAATACTCTGAATTTTTGGCATTAAATAAATTATTAAATTTTTTATATGAAAACACCGTTGGTATTCCGACAACTGGTGGCCCTAGCTCAAATGGACAAATATAGCTTACTGCATAGAATAAGAACTCAAGTGTTTTTTCCAGGCTAATATCATTATCTAAATTCAATAAACCTACATTCTGTAGTCGCCTCTTCCCAAAACTTACTTCTGATTGGCTGATACTAAGCTCTCTTGATAAGTTAACCTGGCTTAACTCACTATTAATAGAAATCTTTAATAATAGTAAAACATCTTGTGGCTTTACTGGGTCTTTAGCCGCCCCAAAGCTCTTTATAATCATATATTGATACTACACCAATATATTTGATATTGCAAATCGCAATATCAAATATAGACAAAATATAGCTACCTAAATTATTTCATAAAATCAGTACCTTACAACAAAGTAAGGACTAGATATTGAAACCTATATAAAAGTTCATGGCCATTGGAGGTATTTACGCTGGATACTCGTAACTCTTTTATTATCAGGCCTCAATCTAAGCTAGAATTTTATACTGTCTAAGAATTCTATTTACAGGCTCATAAGAACAACCAAGCCTCTTTGCTATCTGGTAAGGGTTATCACCTGTCCTCTGTATTTCCGTAATAATATCAGCACGTCAGTTTGCACCTATAAGAAGTCTATGTGGCTGTATGAGATCAAATCCTTAGATAAGGCCTGTTCATGATCGACCATATTACAATTTATGTTAATGATTTAAAAGAAAGTAAAAGTTTCTATGAAAAAGCTTTTATACCACTTGGGCATAAAGTCTCATTTGGTAAAGAAGGAGTCTTTTGGGCATTTGACATTGGTAACGGTACTTTGTTTGAAATTACACAATATGAAGGTGAAAGCCCATTAACCAATTGCCATGTAGCTTTTCGAGCTGGAAATATTGAAAATGTTCAAGAGTTTTATCGATTGGCTCTTGAAGCTGGTGCAAGAGATAATGGTAAGCCAGGTCCTAGACCTCGGTATACAGAAAATTATTACGCATGTTTTGTTTACGATCCTAGTGGTCATAATATTGAAGTCATGTTTGATGTTTAGAAAAACTAGAATAGCAGATAATTGTGAATGAGACATTTTTTATAACAGAACAAAGTATGGTAGGAACATATTAACTTATTTCCGGACAGCTAAAGTTCTGGATTTTGAGATTATAACAACTCAAAGTTAACCCTCTATTTTTTAATCGTTTTAAGTCTTGATTAATTTATGTTATTTGATAGTAATACTTGGTATGGATAAGCTTACAAATAGAATAATATGTAGTAAAAAATTAAATTTTTTAAGTTCAGACGGTCAAAAGAAGAAAGTCTTAGCAATATTGCATGAACCTCAAAAAGTAAATGAATTAGAGTTTACCTGTGAAGTAAGGTTACAAGGATTTAAAGAAATTGGCCAAATTACTGGTGTAGATAGTTTTCAAGCTCTTACTTTAGGGATAAACATAATGAAAACATTGTTAGACTCTTATATTAATAAAGGCGGAAAAATAACGGATGAGTTTGGTGAAGAAATTTCAACAGACTTAATGTTTAGTAGTACATAACTTTTTATCAAATGACTTATTTTCGAGGCAAAACTGTTCTAGTTTTTGAAGTTTTTTTCAGCAGATAAGTTCACTTTTTTACTAAAATTTATAGTTAGAGCTTCAAGTGGTTTTAGTTGTATTTTTTGCGAAAACCTGTGTCTCCTTGCCCTAAGAGTAAAACTATTATAACTAGTCTCTTTAAAATGGAGCCCTCTATGACGTCAATTCGATCCTACTTTTTCCTTTTTGTAATTTCTACTGGAGTTATTAACTGTACTTCGATGTCTACAAAAAGAACCACTGAAAAATATCTCTCTTATGTTTTTTCACCAAACTCAAATGAAAAATCAATTGATGTTGAATTTGAAATGAAAGGAAGTCTTTTAGGGGAAACATTAATAAAACACACAAAAGAATGGGCAGGGAGTAAGTTTAAAGAAGATATCACAAATTTTAAAGTGGTTAGTGGTTAGGAAGGATAAGAGCTCTTTTATTTTAAAAGGCCCCCAAATTGTAACTATTTAAATAGCCTAAACTATGAACTTACAGCTTTTGAGTTTTAGATCCATAAATAATTATGATACGTGTACAGCTGGAGTGACTTCGTCTGGTAAGTAACTATCCGGTATAACGCCACTTAAATACATTTTTTTGGCATTAGTGACTACTCCATGAGAACAACCAAACATCTTAGCAGCTTCTCTAAAAGTCATACCTTCTTCTGTTACAGCT
>CALLBC010000083.1 GCA_938001965.1 uncultured Bdellovibrionales bacterium
AGACATGTTAGTTAAGGCTTATAATGATGGCTACAACTACTATATGGAGTACGAGACTAATAAGGTTGGGCAACTAGATGGTGTGGCAGGCTTTGGTGCTCAAATAAGTTATGTTTGTGTAGGTACTTTGTTTCATCAAAATTATATTGGTAAGGGGAGTAGTCAAAGTAAAGCTATGGAGCACTTGAATGTAGTTTGTAAAGCATCAGATAATAGTGTTCATTGTAGTAGTATGCATAGTCGCTGTAGGCGAGTGAATTTTGGGAATTTAGAATAAGGACCGGTAAAAGTTGATTCCGCGCCGTCCTATTGGGACGGTCGCATGAAAAATTTTAGTTTTTGGATTTGTTGATAAAGCAAGTTTGAGGAGCTTTGATAGCATATTAAGGCTTACTAGAATTAGCATATTTACTGCAGTACACGAATTATCCGTTATGAATCACATTGATATAAAGCTTCATATCTATACTGTCTTTTAAATTCATTTCTAGATGTTTTTTTAATATAAAGAGTCTTCTTTCTTTTATCATATTTAAATAAATGTGTGATCCATTCACTTCCTGTATATTTTGTTTTTACTCTAATAACTTTATTATTTTCTTTAAAGCTACTCCAAGGCTGTTGGGAAACATTCATGTTAGGAGCACTTAAAAAATAGTTGTGACCTATATCATCTTTATCTTTAACAGTTATATAACTAAGTCCTTCTTTAACTACATCATTATAGCAGTAATTTGATAGAGTTCGGACTAAAGAGACATTTTTTTGATTTAAATTATCTGCTCCCTTATACTCTTTCAGAAATGTACAATTAATGATTTCACGGCTTGTACTTGACTCATAATCGTCATTGCATGCTTGACCAGGACTTAGCGATGATAAAGCCCTTGTGTTACTTGTATTGATATTTTCTGCTTTATTAGTATTTTGGCAACCAATAATTAAAGCTACAAATAGTGTGTAATAAATAACTTTCATAAATTCTCCTAATTTTATATTAATTTTCTTCGTAAGCTTTATTTACTTTTGATAAGCTTCTTCAAAGCTTTAGAAGGGCAAGCCCTACCTTTTGTAGTTTATCGCTAGTACTTTATAAATTCAAAGCTAAATATACTTAACTTATTTTTTCTACCCTAAAGTCATCTCAGAGCTAAACCAAAGTGCTATCTTTTATCAATCTAATGTAAACTGGGCTGACTGCAGACTAAAATAAAAAAACCAGCTTTATAAGCTGGTTTTTTTATGGATTAACGTTTGGGTACCAATTAAAATTAATGAACTACACTTTACATCGCATCGTCCAATGGAGACGAAGCGCTATAAAGCATAATTTTTTGTATATCGCTTTGCCATTCGCTTTGCTCATTACAGGCTAATCACTTAGACTTAATTTTAAATCTTTTAAAACTCGTCATAGTTTTTTTGATTGGAAATAAGATTTGTTTAGGTTTCATTTTATATCCTCCGCTACCTATAAACATATACAATTTAGATGCCAGCCCAATGTCTAGTTATTTGCTCCTAGAGCTAATAGCATTGAATAGAGTTAAGACGATTCGCCATATTTTGTCATACTTTTGAAACTAATAATATTTTATGCATATTTAAAAAAATTAGATTTACTCATTTCTTATATTGAGCCACTATCATTTAAATAGCTTAATTGCGTATCTTCATTTTTTAATTGGTCTCTTTGTAGCGTTTATATATGTATCAACTTACTTGTTCACAGTTGTTCTTATCTTTGGGTTTGTCTGATAACTTGAGATTTATTGGTTGTTGGAGAGCTGGGAAGTCCAGGAACATTATCTAAGTTTAATCTCGGCCCACCAATGAAAAAGTAATAAGCAATGGACATAAGCTTGAATTTGTACTGGATAGAAATAATAAAAATATAATAAGTGCTTCATATATAATTAAAATGGCAATGCTTATACCTGTAAGCCTTGCTTAAGTTTAATTTGAGTATAGAAAATGTAGAAATAGTTGAGGCCAACTAGTCACTAGTAATTATATTGCTTCTATGGATCAGGTGTGAATGTAGTAGGAGGATCATTTTTATAAGGATGGCTAGCATCTAAGGCTAGTGTTCTACCCCATTTATGGGCTAAATAACCTTCCATTTTTAAACGATCTTCTGATGATAAGTTTTCTGCAAACCAAACTATTTCAGCTATATGTCCATGAAATAAATTACTATAAGCAGTATTAGTGTAAGCGCCAATTCTTGCAACGCCAGGGCCTGCACTATTTAAGCTATTCCAAGTAGCATCATGAATTCCATCATGATATAGGTTCATGCTATTGCCATCGCGATGATAGGTGTTAATCACCCAATCTCCGGCAGAGTGTAGTGATCCAGAAACCCATTTGTTGTAGTCAAAGTATTTGTATCGATTACTAGTATAAGTAGTACTAACCATCATAAAATCAGCTGTAGCATTGGGGTAAGTTGCAAAGATAATACCTAATGTATCGGCATTATCCTGGAAGTAAACAATAAAGGCAGTAAACTTATTACTAGGTTGCCAGTTAGCACTAGCCACATCTAAGGTTCTTTCACCTGATCCTTGAAACCAAATTGCATCTAAACTATTTTGAGCAGAAGTATCAAGTTCAGGTCTTCTAGAGTTATTTGTTTGTATCGCATGTTTATTATTGCCACTTTTATCTTGCCAGCAACCAATTCGATCACCACCTGATGTAGCAGGGGTTGTGCAAGATGAGTTTGTAAAAACTGTGCTTGTGTCGCTGGCATCTAGCCACATTAACATATTGTTAACATCGCCGGGAACAAAGGGTGCTGTGGTTCCACTAACAGGGTCAGAATTACTGGCTCGATCACCATATAAAACCTCATCAACCTCATCACATTGGATTAAAAAGAAACTTAAAAACACGATTATGAATGTTTTTAACATTTTATTACTTAACACCTTTTTCATAGTTTTTCCTTCAGCATACGTACAACTCTTCATTAAACATATCGGACCTTAGTGCTGGTGACTTAAGTCATATGGTAATTAAAATGCTGGAAAGTGATTCAATGTGAGAAATTAGTACTTCTAAATATAAATTTTTCTTAAAAATTAATAATTTTAGTTTATTATACCTGCTCTTTGTCTCAAAAAATGATAAGAGTAATTATGGCAAAAAAGAAAAAAACACTACCTAAATCAGCCTTTAAACGATCAATGAAATTATTTGGGACGGCAGCTCAAATTGCCTCAAAAGAGATAGGATCAAAAGTTAAAACAAGCTTAAAAAATAAGTTAGATGAAAAAGCACCTGAAATGGTAAAGCTTAGGATTGCGCAGGCAAAAATTTTAACTGAAAACTTAGGCCAGTTGAAAGGGGCTGCCATGAAAGTGGGGCAAATGCTTGGAACTGAAGCCAGCGACTTTTTACCACAAGAGGCTTTGGATATATTATCTAAGCTACAAAGTGATGCTCCAAAAGTTGACTTTGATGTTATGTATGAACAGATAATATCTGATATTGGTGAAAAAAAATTTAAAAAACTTAAAAACTTTAATGAAGAGCCCATTGCTTCAGCTAGTATAGGTCAAGTTTATGAGGCCGAGTTAGAAGATGGGACTGAAGTTGTTTTAAAAGTACAGTATCCAGGTGTTGCTGACTCAATTCATTCAGATATTAAAATGTTAAAAAAAGTTGTGGAACCACTACTAAAAGTTTCTGGTCGAAGAATTGATTTAGATGAAATTTTTGAAGAAATAGCTGATACCTTAGCTCTAGAGGCTGACTATGTTAATGAGAAAAAGGCCACTATTAAATATGGAAATAATATATCAGGTCATGACCAGTTTATTGTTCCAGAGGTAGTAGAAGAGTTTTGCGGAAAAAGAGTTTTATGCACTACTAAAGTAAATGGTATTCCAATTAGTAAGTGGCTGAAAAAAAATCCATCTAAAAAAGCTAGGCATCAAATTGGTAAGTCAGTTCTAGATTCATTTATGCTGGAGTTTTATGAGTGGAGATTTGTACAAACAGATCCAAATTTTGGTAATTACTTTGTACAAGAAAAGCCATTAAAGTTAGTACTACTGGATTTTGGCTCAACAAAAAGTTACACCAAGACTTTCATTAAAAATTATAAAAAATTATTAAATGCAATTAAGTCAGGCGACTACGATAAAATCATAGATGCTCATTACGACTTAGGAATGTTAGATGAAAGAGAGTCTGACGAAACTAAAGATAAGTTTATAGAAATGTTAAAAATTTCAGTTGAGCCATTTGATCCAGAAAATCAACCGTTTAACTTTGCTGATCCAGATTACTCTAAGAGGTCTCGAGATTCAGTGGGAGCCTTTGCGGCAGCCTTAAAGTATACACCTCCGCCCAGGGATCTACTTTTTTTACATAGAAAGCTAGGTGGTGTATTTAATTTAATGAAAAATATTGATCTGAAGTTAGATCTTACAGATTATTGGCCGGAATAGTTTTGAAATTCAAATGTAATTAGTATTACCCATGCTCAGACATGCGCCAGCCACCATGAGT
>CALLBC010000084.1 GCA_938001965.1 uncultured Bdellovibrionales bacterium
TCATATTCACAGTCGGCTAAGAACATTTTAACAGTACTTTTATCTTCTTGAAAAATTGAGCTCATAAACATTTGCGCCATTACACTAGCGTAGGAGCTAAGGCTGTCTGAGCGATCAAAAATCTCACCGTTCCAGAAGTTATTTAAGCCATTTTCTTTAAAGTAAGTCAGTGCTTCTTTGCGATAGGCTGCTAAACCTGTATGGTCAAACTCATGGCCACTGAGTAGAATATTATTTTCTTGAATATAGGTTTGTGTTAATGCCTCTTCCACCCAGCGAGGGAAGTCATAGTGAGAAAGTAGAGCGATTACATATAAATAATTTAAGCTGGATTCAACAGCATTATAATCATCATCTGCAAATGCAAACTGTGGGATATCACGAAAGAAATAAGTCCCGCCAGGCATTGTGTAATCCTCTTCCGTTAAAAAGTCAGCTTCGTATTTAGATAAATCACTTTCGTTTTTAAATAAAAGGATGCCCTTTTTGCGAATTGCGGGCTCTAGAAGTCCATCAAAAAAATCGTAAAACTGATTAATTAGGTTTGTGCAATAATTTGCTAACAGGTTGGATTGTTTTTCTCCAAAAGGAGATAGAATTGAGAAGTATTTATGGTCGTAAACTTCATAGTCATGACCAAATTGGATTTTAATTGATGTTAGGTGATTTTTTACATTTAACTCTTCAAAAGCGTCCATTCTAATCGGCCTTTGAGCTTAGTTTTTTAATCGCTTTTCTTAGCTCAGGTAAGTGGGGCAGGCTGGCCACAGTTTTTAAGTTGTCTTTTAACTTTTGTAATGGGTAGCCGGCGTACATTCCTGGCTTTAGAATACTTTTAGTGACACCTGTTAAACCACCTAGCATCACTTGACTGGCAATTTTAAGATGCCCTGAGACAGTTGTGCGACCACCAAATACGCAATGGTCACCAATGGTCACTGAGCCCGCTGTTATAAAGCCACCTGTGACTAAATTATGTTTGCCCATTACAATATTATGACCAAAGTGACAGTTGTTATCAATTTTAGTTCCTTCCCCAATAATAGAGTTATCATATGTACCACGGTCAATAAATACACCGGCGCCAATATCCACATTGTCTTCTAAAATAACATTACCAATATGGGGTTTGAATATATGTTCCCCCAACTTGGTTTGCCCATAACCAAACCCGTCAGTACCAATTGAAGAGTTGGATTGGATTTTACAATTTTTACCAATAGTGGTTCCATGACCAATAAATACTAATGGGAAAATATGTGTGCCTTCGCCAATACTGCAGCCAGCCTCCACAACAGCATTAGGGCCTATATAAACATTGTCAGACAATACACAATCATCGTTAACTGATGCGCCGGGGCCGATAGTCACGTTTTTACCAAGCTTTACGCTGTCAGCTACAAAAGCAGATTTATGAACGCCTGTGGTTTTGTTAAATGCTTTTTTATAGTTTGTCGGCGTAAAGAACTCTTGATTAATTTTTGCCATGGACACTTGTAAATTATTAGATAGAAAAACGGTTTTATTATTAAAGTCTATATTGCTAATCTTGTCTTTTAGCTTTTGATCAATAATTAATAGTAGGGCCTCAGAGTTAATGGCCTTGTCGAGCTTATCCATAGAGGGGATAAATAGTACGGAGTCTTTTTTTGGGTTTTCAATAGAGCTTGTTGGAGCTAGGTTGCCAAGCTCCTTTGAGCCACAATGGTGGGTGAGTGAGTCGCTAAATTTATTTAGTATTTCCAAGCACTTAGCCATATGGAACATCCTTTAGGCTCGCAGCCTATTTGATACAGAGCAATATCGAAAACTAGAATTTTAACCCTAATTAGGTTATGTATACTAGCTAAGGAGACCTATATGGCAAAGAAAAAAAAGGTGAAGTCAGCAAAAAAAGTGACTAAAAAGACACCTTTACAGAAAGCACAAAAAAAGAAGGCTAAAAAAGTAGTTAAAAAAACATCTACTAAAGCAACTAAGAAAAAGCTTGCTAAAAAATCTTCAAAAAAAACTAAAGCCGTAAAAGCTTTAAAGCCTAAAAAAACTTCTTCTAAAAAAATTAAAGTTGAAAAAGCAGAAAAAGTGGCCGTAAAGCCTAAAACCAACACAGGCGAAGAGGCTGTAAAAGCTAAACCTGCCAAAAAGCCAAGGAAAAAGCGCATAACTAAAGCAGAAACTCTAAGGTTAATGCAAAAAGAGCAGCTTATTAAAAAATGGCATGCTTTATATAAAAAATTAGATACACTGGAAACAGCGAAATATAACATGAGAGAGAGCTTTAACGAGGAAACAGCAATTTCCCATGTTAAATTAGGTTGGGGTTTTGTCCTTTCTAATACAAATGATCGCTTGGAAGTTTTATTTGAAGATGGTATTAAAAATTTAATCTCAAACTATAAGTCTCGTTAAAAAAGGGTACAATATATATGGCAAAAGACGATCTCGCACAACTTGAAGGTAAAGTTATAGATGCAGGAGCTGGTGGGCTCTACAAGATTAAACTTGAAAATGAAGTTGAGATTTCAGCTAAACTTTGCGGAAAGATGAGACGTTTTAATATTCGTGTTGTTGTTGGTGATAGGGTAACAGTAGGTGTTTCACCTTACGACCCATCTCACGGCTTAATCATGTATCGTCATAAATAGTAATATTAATGGAAAAAATAAGCTCTTTAACTCCAAAACTGAAATCATTTTATTCAACTAAACTTCCTGGAATGCCAGAAAAGTCTATTCTTGCTGTTATTAACTTAGTGGCTGAAGGTGGAACAATCCCTTTCATCTCTAGGTATAGAAAAGATCAGACGGGTAACCTTGATGAGGTTGGTGTTAAAAGTATCATTGATATTTTTGAAAAATGGGATGCCTTAGAAAAACGTAAAGTTTTTGTTCTAGAAGAGCTTACTGCGCAAAAAAACCTTACTGATGAGCTAAAGCTACAGATTGATGCTTGCGATGAGTTACGCGAGCTTGAGGAAATTTACAGGCCTTATAAAAAGAAAAAGAAAACAAAAGCTAAAATTGCCAGAGATGCTGGAATTGGCCCTCTTGCTGATTGGATATGGAAGATTGGTCAAGGGGAGCTTGAAGACAATACAGCTCTTGAAGTTAAGGCGAAAGACTTTATAAAAGTGGACGCTGGTTTTGCAACTTATGAAGAGGTCCTGCGTGGAGCTCAGCATATTTTAGTTGAAAAACTAAATACAAACCTTTCTTTAAGAAAAAGTGTTCGCGATGATTACTTTAAAAATGCAGTATTAAATTCAGCTAAAACAACAAAGTTTAAAAAGAATTCTAAATTTGAAAAATACGCTGAGTTTAAAGAGCCAGCAAGTAAGCTTTTAGATAAAAAAGCTTCGCACAGATATTTAGCCATGCGGCGCGGTTGGCAAGAAAGTGAATTAAAAATTGCATTCACCTCTGACTCCGACGAAACCCTTTTAGGATTATATGAGCGTGAAGCTTGCAAAGTGGACAATCCACTGGTGTCAGGCATTTTAAAACTCAGTGCTAAGGTGGCCTTGAATGTTCATGTTTTACCTTCAGTAACAAATGAATTGCACAGTCTTTTAAAAGAAACTGCTGACCAACATGCTATTGATGTCTTTGCTGACAACTTAAGAAGAGTATTGATGTCTAGCCCATTTGGAACTAAGGTAGTTCTAGGTGTGGACCCTGGTTTAAAAACGGGGTGTAAATTAGCTCTTGTTGATCAAAGTGGAAACTTTATATCTCACACGGTTATGCATTTTTTAGGTAAGGATGACTTCGAAAAGGCTAAAAAATTATTTAAAGAGTTATTCTCTCAAATCAAACTTGAGGTGATTGCTGTTGGTAATGGAACTGGTGGCAGAGAAGCTGAAGTATTTATTGGTAAAGTGTTAAAAGAACTAAAAATTGAGGGATGCCATGTTTTAATGGTGAATGAGTCGGGAGCTAGCGTTTATTCTGCCTCTGACATTGCCCGTGAAGAATTTCCAGATTTAGATTTAACAGTGAGGGGAGCAATTTCCATAGCTAGGCGTTTACAAGATCCACTGGCAGAGCTAGTGAAGATTGATCCAAAAAGTATTGGCGTTGGGCAATACCAGCATGATGTTCCACAAAATGAATTAAAAAAATCCTTATCCACAGTTGTTGAGTCTTGTGTGAATCAGGTGGGTGTTAACCTTAATACAGCTTCATCATCTTTACTTCAGTATGTGTCGGGAATTGGTCCAGCCATTGCAAAAAATATTATTACTTACCGTACAACAAATGGTTTGTTTAAAGAAAGAAGTGAATTAATGAAGGTGGATAGGCTTTCTACAAAGGCCTTTGAGCAGGCTGCTGGCTTCTTAAGAGTTCCAGAAAGTCCAATTGTTTTAGATAATATGGGTATACATCCAGAAAGCTATACTGCTGTCCGTGAAATGGCCAAGGATGTAAATTTAAATATTTCAAAGCTTGCAACTCCTGCTGGGATTTCCGCTTTAAAAGATAAAAAAGACAAATGGGTAAAGCTTGTGGGGGAGTACACATTTAACGATATTTTAGCTGAGCTAGAAAAGCCAGGTCGTGACCCAAGGGACCCATATAAGATTTTTAAATTTAGAGATGATATTCACGAAGTGAAAGACCTAAAAAAAGATATGCTATGCCCAGGTATTGTAACTAATGTTACGAACTTTGGGGCCTTCGTAGATATTGGTGTTCACCAGGATGGTTTAGTTCACATTTCACATTTATCACATCAGTTTGTAGATGACCCACAAAAAGTGGTGAGTCCAGGTGATCAAGTGCAAGTTAAAGTCTTAGAGGTTGATAGTGAAAAATCACAAATTTCATTATCAATGTTATTAAAAGAAAAGCCTAAAGTGGCAATGAATCCAAAAGCTAAGCGAAAAGCAAAGTCTGGTACTAGTAAAAAGGGTAAAGACGGTAAGTTTAAGCGTGGAACTAAGCCTGGCAAAGGGAAAAATAATAACAATAGCAGCAGGCCTAGGAGAGCTCCTAAACCGGCGTTTAATAATCCATTTGCAGCCTTGAATGATTTAAAAAAGAATTAACATATCAAAAAAAGTTCTAGTAATGGAAACATAATAATATACAGGGTTTACTTTCCTTAAAAAATATTAGGGTCAAATCGACCAGCTCTATTCAAGTTACTATCTGAACTGCCAAATGACTTTGCATTGATCATACCTATACGGTTTAAAGTACTAGTATGTATATCACCAACATGAATATTTCCATTATTATACTCACCACTTTTTCCTGAATTTATAGCAAGCCATGGAACATTATTTGAATGATGTGTATCATTTTTTTGATTACCAAATTCTGCACCAACAAGTACAAGAGTTTCACTGTAAATGCCAGCAGCTTTAAGCTCTAATATTAACTCTTTAATAATGTTAGAAACAACTCTTAAATATGAAGTGAATAGTTTAGATTTAACTTCTCCCACGTTAGGATTACCACCAACAGCTTTTCTAAGTTTGGAAATTTCTGATGAGTTATTATGGGCAATTGCATGTATTTGGCCATGAATTTTGCCGCCAAGCGAATAGGCAACACTGCTTGTGTAATTATTGGCTAAAGCATTAACCATTAGCTTAACTTGGGCCTTGGCTTTGTCAGTAAAACCATTAGTATTATTTGTTCGATCTCCTCTATAATCATAGTTCATAATAGACGGAATACCATCAAAGCGAGTCCCTGGGTTTGCAAGTTCTATACAGTTTGTTGGTTCTGTAACTTGGTTTTCAATCCCATTTAGACGATCGGTTAAAACTTTTTTCTGTTGATTCTGACTAGCTATTTTATCACTAATCTGTTTCTCTAACTTTTCCATTTCAACTTTTGGCATTAAATTTTCACTATGATAATTTTTTAAATTATCATTGACTAAGCCTAACTTTTTTAACTCTTGATCTATAGTAATAATTTGATTTCTTAACTCTGTATTATTTCTAGGCTGAGGTTGATTTCTACAATTAGTTATATTTGTCTGATGTTTTTTTAATTCTTCGTAAATTTCACTTAACCTAGTTTTTGCAGGAACCACAGATCGAGGGCCATCCCAACTAATTGTCTTAAACATGAACTCCGTACCATTAGAGTTTTTATCTAAAACTTGATCAGAAATACTCATGTTCAGGCTAGTAATTTTTGATCCGTTTTTGTTTTTTAAAAATTCGCCGGCAACTCGGTCAACACTTTTACCATTGTAGGTGCCTGTATTGTTTCCTAAGTCAGCAGATTGACCATGTAGTACTCTTACAGAGCAGCCGGTTAAAAATGATGACTGCAATATTGAATGGGAAGAATTATTATTTCTTTTTTTGTACCCTTGATCTACTTTTCTTATGAATCTAATATCATTACTATATTCACTTAAAACATTTAATGGCGTATTGTTGCCAATATACCAATTTCCTTTTATTAGATCACCTGTGTTGAGTATGCCATGGGGAACAAAAATATGAATTACTTTTTTGATTGGAGAAGTGCTTTGCGCAAAAACTTTTTGACTAAATAAGTGTCCTGCCCCTATTAAACCTAAAGAATATGACATATTAGCTAAAAACTCTCGACGACTTGGTTTTTTTAAGCGATCCATTAATTGATTTCTCCATTTGGGAATGTTGGGGCTTGTGCTTTTACAAAGAACTTAGAGGTTACAAACTTATAAACTAAGTCTTTCAAGCCAATGTTTTCATTTCCTGAAAATAGTGTTTCAGTTAAACATGAGTTATATGTAGTTTGAGCAGAGCTCATAGCTGCCGAAACTAAATGATTGGCAAAACAGGATTTAAAATCTATTGATTTAGACATAATATCTAAGTACTCATTTAAATTATTAAATGAGTTTTGCCCAAGCGCCCCTGAAGGATCAATTTTGTCACCATTAGGATAGGTGTCTCTTAAGTTCCCAAATGGTCCGATGACTTCCAGGCCAATGGCTGGTGGGTCAATAATATTGTGACAGACAGCACAGTTTTCATAGCTTCTATGGAACTCCATAATTTCAATATTGTTCAGACCAAGTGGCGTTTCGGCTGCTCTTTCAGCAATTTTCTCTTCATTGGCTTGAGATAAGGATGGTAGCTTTTCGCATAGTACAGCAGATAGAATTCCTGTTCCTCGCTTAATTGGTGCAGAGTCTAATTCATTACCAAACGAGCTATAAGCAAAGCTTTTATTCGTTAAGATACTATTGTCTTTTGAGGCAACTAGGTTTGAAAGTGGTTCATTGTTGGTGAAAACTCTAGACAACGCTACTAAATCGCTTTCAATAATATCAGAAATTTTTTCACCATCAAAAGTATCATCAAAGCCCTTAACTCTATTGTAGCCAAGGTATGAACTTAAAAAACTTTTGATAAATGTATTTTGAACCTTACTATCACTTAGGATTTCATCAGTAATATCCCTTATATCTTGAGTACTGAGAGTATCTTTACTGGAATACTTATCATACAACTGAGGAGAAGATGCAGAGGCTGCAAAGAAATAGCTCAAGCGATTAAGCATCGTTATGGCATCTAATGTACTTTTTGATGAAAAGTTTTTTGGTAAACTATTTTTAATGATAAATTGTGGTGAGCGAATAAGGAAGGAAACTAACTCTTCTAGTTTTTGCAGCTTTTCTTGTCTGCTGTCATTCTTTTCATAATCTGCCACCTGAGTAGTTATTAGTATTTCAGAGGCAGTTAGTTTTTTTCTCCAAACATACTTAGGTAGGTCCTCGACAAGGTCTTTATAACAATTATTATTTATATCACATTTCCATATAGGGTTATTTCTGTCTGCAATACTTTTAGTAAAACTACTGGCTATATTATCTGAGATCGTTTCCATTGCCGAAAATAGTGTATCCTCAGTTCGCAATAAATTTGCTTGAGAAAATTTATAAGCTTCTGGCTGTGTTGGGTAAATATTTAAATTAACATTCGTCACACCTAAAACATCTCGGACTGTATTTTTTATTTCATCGCGAGTAAGCTTCCCTGGCTTTAAAGCAGGTATTCCATCATTAGTCTCATTGCAGCTAAAGTTAAAGCCATTTTGAGATCTGACAAATTTTCTCTGGTTGATTATATATGATTGTTTTGAGGGTGTCTGCCGAAATTCTGGTGCCCCTGGTTGAGGTATTTCTTTATCAAAGGCCTCACTATTTCCTTCAACCGAATTAGTTTGAAATGCTGGAGCACAGTTTTGCCAAAGAAAAATGTTAATAACTATTACTGTGAAAGTAAAAAGTTGCTTCGTTAATACGCGTTTATTTTTAAACATACCCATAGATTTATATTATCGTAATATTTGAGTTTACTTTGAATTATTTTTCTTAGAATATGCTGAGAACAAATATACAGGGGGTTGGCTGTGATATTTTTTTTAAACAGTACCAAAGTGAGGCAGTGTAGGTCATCAGAGGCTTAAGCAATATTTACCGTTTATTTATTTGAGTAAATGTTTAATAATTTCAGTAAAACCAGACCCACCTTCTTTGTCGCTAATAAACTTTGGTTTTTCATTTAAGTCATCGACAAAGGCTTTAATGTTACTAACCGCAAATGAATTTTCAAAGTAGCCAAACATGGGTTCATCATTAGGGGAGTCACCCACAAAAATTGTGGAGCTTTGAGCTTGTTCGAGACTAAGGTTAAACTCTTTTTCTAAAAATGTTTTACACATGGAAAGTTTATTGTAATTACCAAACCAACCATTTACATGAATAGAACTTACTTTTGCCGTGGCTTCATGTTGTTTAAAAACTGATACAATATCATTGATCTTATCTTTGGGTAGAGCAGGCACGTCCTCACAAAAATCGATAGCTAAATCAAATAGTCTACAAAACTGATCAGATGCAACGGCACACCCAGGAACTTTTTGTAAGACTTCATCGCGAATGGCATCTAGCTTTATACGATTACTTTTAATTGTTTCTTCATCATAAATAAAATTTCTGAGCATTTTTTTATTTTTATAACAAAAGTATAGAGCGCCGTTTTCACCAACAATTCCAGCCACGGGCCACATGCGAGCAATCATTTCACACCAGCCAGCAGGGCGCCCTGTGATCGGTATTACTTGGATGCCTTGGTCGTGCAAGTCCCATAAGCTTTTGTAGGCATTGGCAGGTAATCTACCGTGCTCAGTTAAAGTGTCATCAATGTCTGTGAATACATATTTTATATTTTTGAGTTTAAATTCTTTAAAATTTTTCATATTTAAAATTATATGTTGATGAAATCCTAATGGGTAATACTTAAACGGGACTGTACATGATTTAAGCACTTTATCTGCTAGTTCATATTTTTTGTAAAATTAATTTAATGATATTGAGCTTTAAGTAAGCAGTTTAAGCTATTGGAATTTGGTCTAGTTTTGCGATTAGAGCTGGCCAGAAGTCGGTGTTCTGCAATTGGGTTATTCTTTAGAGATTCCTTGGATTTTATTGAGGATTTTAGCCAATGATTAAATACTTGTGGCGGCGCAATATAAAAAATAATACTAGCCAGAAATAAAAAATCACCCCATCTATATATATAGGTCCATTTACAGGACACCATCAAAAAATACTGAAGGAAAATTATGGCTGCTAAAAAAACACTTGTTATTGTTGAGTCACCAACGAAGGCTAGAACTATTCGTAAGTTCTTAGGTAAGGACTTTATTGTGGAATCATGTATGGGGCATATCCGTGATTTACCGAAGTCAGCAAAAGATATTCCTGAAAAATTTAAAAAGAAACCTTGGAAGAGTTTAGGTGTAAACATTGAAAATAATTTTGATCCAATTTACTGCATACCTAAAAATAAAACGAAAGTAGTTAAACTACTAAAAGATAAATTAAAAGAAGCTGATGAGCTTATTCTCGCAACCGATGAAGATAGAGAAGGGGAGAGTATTAGCTGGCATTTACTCGAAGTTCTTAAACCAAAAATACCAACAAAGCGTATGGTATTTCATGAGATTACTAAAAAAGCTATCCAAGAGGCATTAACAAACTTTCGTGAGGTAGACACCAATCTTGTTAAGGCTCAAGAAGCTAGGCGTGTATTAGATCGCTTGGTGGGTTATACGCTTTCACCTGTGATTTGGAAGAAAGTGGCCTATGGTTTGTCTGCAGGCCGCGTGCAGTCAGTGGCTGTTAGGTTAATCTCTGAAAAGGAGCATGACCGAATTCGTTTTGTAAAGGCAAACTATTGGAGCCTTTTAGCCAAGTGTTCAAAAGACAATTTAGATTTTGATGCTAAACTTCAAAGTTATAAAGGTGAAAAAATTGCAATTGGTAAAGACTTTGATGCTGACACAGGAAAATTAAAAGATGGTAAAAATTTACTACACCTAAATTCAAAATCTGTTGATGACATTTTGAAAAGTATTGAAAATAAAAAGTTTGAAATTACTCAAGTGGAAGAAAAACCTTTATCAAGGAAGCCATCTGCGCCATTTATTACTTCAACATTACAGCAAGAGGCCAACCGTAAATTGGGCTGGGGCTCAAGAGAAACAATGCAAGTAGCTCAAAAGTTATACGAGCGCGGTTTTATTACTTATATGAGAACAGACTCAAGCTTTCTATCTACACAAGCTGTTAAGGCAGCCAGAGAGAGCATTGAAAGTATTTATGGCAAAAAGTATTTACCTGATGAACCACGCTCTTATGTTAAGAAAAAAGTTAAAGGGGCACAAGAGGCCCATGAAGCTATTAGGCCAGCAGGAGAGGAATTTAAAACTCCTGAAGAAACCAAGTTATCATCGGCACAGTTTAAGCTTTATGATTTAATTTGGAAGCGAACTATGGCTTCGCAAATGAAAAACTCTGAGCATAAGCAAATGAGTGTTAAGCTTGAAGTGGACGATGCTGTATTTATGGCTAATGGTACAACCATTGAGTTTCCTGGTTTTTTAAAGGCTTATGTGCAGGGTGCAGATAACCCAGACGAAGCTTTAGATAACCGAGAAGTCCGTTTACCTAAACTAAAAGTAAATGACTCAATAGACGCTAAAAACTTAGAGCCTAAGGAACATGAAACTAAGCCACCAGCAAGGTACACTGAGGCCAGTCTTGTACAAAAAATGGAAAAAGAAGGCATTGGGCGTCCGTCTACTTACGCTGCAATTATTAGTACTGTGCAAAATAGAGGTTATGTAAAAAAAGTAGGTAATGCTCTAATACCAACTTTTACCGCATTGGTTGTTAGTAAATTATTAGTAAATTACTTCCCAGATTATGTGGACACAAGCTTTACTTCAGGAATGGAAAACTCCTTAGATAGTATCGCTCAAGGTGATGAGGATTGGGCCAAATATTTAGACAAAATTTACTTTGGTGAAAAAGGGCTTAAAACTCAAGTTGAAGAGCAAGAAGATAAAATTGACAGTGACACTTCAAGGTCCATTGTTTTGCAGGGGCTTGAAGGTTTAGACTTTAGAGTTGGTCGTTATGGAGCTTATGTTTGCAAGGTGGATAAATCCACTGGTGAAGAAGTTTGCGCATCTGTTCCTGAAAGTCATTTCCCAGCAGATATGACGGCTGAGATGGCAGAAAAATTTATTGATCAAAAAATTAATGGAGCTGATGCTTTAGGAGTGGACCCTGAGACCGATCTAAAAGTTTATGTTTTAACTGGTCGTTACGGCCCGTATGTTCAGTTGGGTGAGAGCGATGGTGGTGAAGAGCAAAAGCCAAAGCGTGTATCCATACCAGCCAACTTAAATATGGAAGAGGTTACTTTTGAGCAAGCTCTGCAGTTATTAAGTTTACCCATAACATTAGGTGACCACCCAGGAACTGAAAAGGTGGTTAAGGCAAATATTGGCCGCTTTGGACCTTATGTTGTACATGATGGAGATTTTAGATCTATCCCTAAAGACGAAAATGTTTTTGAGATTACTTTTGAAAGAGCTTTAGAGTTACTGGCCATGCCTAAAAAAAGAGGCCGAAGTTCAGCTTTAAAAGAGCTTGGGAATTACCCTGATACGGAAGATAAGGTTTCTGTGTTCTCTGGGAAGTATGGCCCTTACTTAAAATGTGGAAAGGTGAATGTATCAATCCCAGAAGATATTGATCATCTTAAAATTGAATTGCCAAAAGCAATTGAGCTTTTAGCTGATAAGATGGCTGAAAGTGTGAGTAAGGCCAAAAAGAAAGCTGCGAAAAAGAAGAAGACGGCTAAAAAGAAAACTAAAAAGAAAAAGGCCAAAAAGAAAGCCACTAAAAAGAAAACTGTTAAGAAGAAAACGGCTAAAAAGAAAGCTGCAAAAAAGAAGACTAAAAAGAAAACAACTTCCAAGTA